>JAYPUG010000441.1:0-2027 GCA_038133965.1 Rhodospirillaceae bacterium
ATCGTTTGCTAGCTTCGGTTTCGTGTCGTAACAGATGTAAAACACGGGGGGAGTCGTGATGCTGCTGGCACGCTTTCTCGGCGGAATCATAAGCTCTGGCGATCTGGAACTGATCGACGCCGCAGGCAGGACGCACCGCTTGGGTGACGGGGCTTCGCCCAAGGTCACCATCCGCGTCCACGACCGCAAGACCCAGCGCCGCATGCTCATGAACCCGCGGCTTGCCGTCGGCGAGGCGTACATGGACGGCACCCTGACCATCGAGGAGGGCACTCTTTACGATTTCCTCGATCTCATCGGGCACAACATGGCGGCCTACGAGGATCACTGGTTCTCGCACGTCACGAGCCGGGTGAACCGGCTGTTCCGCAAGCTCCAGCAGTACAACCCGGTCGGCAAGGCACAAAAGAACGTCGCCCACCATTACGACCTGTCGGACGACCTGTACGACATGTTCCTGGACAGTGACCGGCAGTATTCGTGCGCCTACTTCGACGGCACGCACAACGACCTGGAGCGCGCCCAGGAAGACAAGAAGCGGCACATCGCGGCAAAGCTGCTGCTCGACAAGCCGGGCCTCAAGGTCCTCGATATCGGCTCGGGCTGGGGCGGCATGGGACTCTATATCGCGAAGGTCGCCGATGCCGACGTGACCGGCGTGACGCTTTCGACCGAGCAGCACAAGGTCAGCCAGCAACGCGCAGCCGACCAGGGCCTGTCGGACCGGGTTCGGTTCAAGCTGCAGGACTACCGCGACGAGACCCAGAGGTTCGACCGGATCGTCTCGGTCGGCATGTTCGAGCATGTCGGCGCGGGCCATTACGACGAGTATTTCCGCAAGGCCAGGGAACTGCTCACCGACGACGGCGTGTTCCTGCTCCACTCGATCGGCAGGATGGACCCGCCGGGCACCACGAACTCGTGGCTGCGCAAGTACATCTTCCCGGGCGGCTACACCCCGGCGCTATCGGAGGCGCTGGCCGCCGCAGAGCGCGCCGGCCTGTGGGTGACGGACATCGAGATCCTGCGGCTGCACTACGCCGACACGCTGCATCACTGGTACGACCGCTTCATGGCGCAACGTGAGAAGGCAGCGGAACTCTATGACGAAAGATTCTGCCGGATGTGGGAGTTCTACCTGCTCGGTTGCGAGGTCGCATTCCGGCACATGGGCCAGATGGTCTTCCAGATGCAGCTGACGCGCCGCCAGGATGCCGTACCGCTGACGCGCGACTACATCACCGACTGGGAACGTTCGGTGGCCGCTGAAGGTCGCAGGGCCGCGGAATAGCGGAAACACCCCGCACCTGATGACTGTCATCTACGTCGATGCCGATGCCTGTCCTGTGAAGGACGAGATCGTGCGCGTCGCCGAACGCCACGAGCTGCGCGTCCAACTGGTCTCCAACAGCGGCATGTTCGGCTTCCATGGCCACCCGCTTGTGGCGCAGACCGTCGTCGGCGATGGAATGGACGCGGCAGATGACTGGATCGCAGAACGCGCCGGCAACGGCGACATCGTCGTCACGCAGGACATCCCGCTGGCCGACCGGTGCATCAAGGCCGGGGCGCGGGTCCTCCGGCCAAACGGCGAACCGCTCGACGCGGCATCCATCGGCATGGTGCTGGCAACCCGCGACCTGATGACCGACCTTCGTGCGGCCGGCGAGGTTACGCGCGGGCCGCGCGCCTTTTCGAAGCAGGATCGTTCGCAGTTTCTGCAGTCTCTGGAGACGGCAGTTCAGGCCGCGAAACGCGCGTGAAGGCCGCCTTCACGGCCACGACAAGGTCTTCGTGCCGAAAGGGCTTCTGGAGGATCTCGTGCGCGCCGAGCACCCGCAGCATCTCGGGCGTCACCAGGTCCGCACCCCGGCGCACCCCATAGCTGCCACCGCCCGAAATCGCCACAATCGCTGTTCCGGGGTTACCCCTGCGGATATGCCCGATGATCTCTATGCCATCCATGCCCGGCATGAAGATGTCGGTGACCAGCACATCGACAGTCGCGTAGGCCAGGCTCGCAAGCG
>JAYPUG010000442.1:0-2024 GCA_038133965.1 Rhodospirillaceae bacterium
AAAAGAATGATGCAATAACATTTAAAACCGACCAGTCAGTGGGGGCAGGTCAATGGAGATGCCGCCCAGCGATGAATAGACGCGCGGGACAAACATGAAAAAGCCGATCGCCAGCAACGACACAGGCATGGAGATCGCGCCGAACACGATCAGAGGCGCCAGGCCCACACGGTCATCCTCACGCGCGCCCACAGCCCCGTTTGTCATGCTTTCCCGGTCCGCATCGAGATCTGCCTAGTGAACCGCGCCACGCGCGCCAGGTGTAGCAGGAAACTCGTTCGTGGCGCCGGACTGGTGGTGCGCGATCCGCCATCCGACGTGCTGCCGCACGAAGACGTTGGTCGCAACCAGTCGATAGGTTCCGACCCGCTCGTAGCAGAGGACCATTGCCGTATCTCCGAGCAATCTCGCCTCGGCTGCGTGGCACGCGATGTCGAACGCTTCCTGGCCGTCGAGAATATCGTGCCAGCTCGCGATCACGGGGCCGTGCCCCATGATGGCACCGGCCCCGGGGTGCACCACGCTGACCGGGACGTCGCGAGCCCACAGTCCGGTCATAGCGTCCAAGTCGGCCGATGCAAATGCCGCATAGAATGCCTCGTTCGCAAACAGGACCTGCTCTTCATCGACCATCGTCTCGGCGCTCCCGAACCTTTAGATATAGCGTTAGGAAAAACACAGGGCTTTAACGTATCCGTCAACGCAGCCCTGCGAAACGCCGGGCTTTCGCTGTCACCGAAGACACAGCGGCAGCGCCGAGCAACTCTGGAAACGTCCATGGACGACAAACAGCTTTTCGCAACCTCGCTCGAAGCGCTCGAAGCCCGGGTCCGCCACGAACTGGAACTGCTGGGGCACCCGAAGGGCCAGTGGCTTCCCCCGCGCACACATCCTTCCGGTGACCATGTTTTCGATGTGCTGCTGGTCGGCGCGGGCCAGGCGGGGCTGGCGGCGCTGGCCGCACTTCGTCGCGAGAACGTGACCAACACCCTGGCCATCGATCGAAACCCTGCCGGTCGCGAAGGTCCCTGGGTGACCTATGCCCGCATGCGCACACTGCGCACCCACAAGGATATCACCGGTCCGGGCACGGGCGTTCCGTCGCTGACTCCCCGCGCCTGGTACACCGCGCGCTATGGCGCAGAAGCATGGGAAGCGCTCGCCCGGTTCCCGCGCACCGACTGGCAGGACTATCTGGACTGGTTCCGGCGGGTTCTCGACCTGCCGGTATGGAACGAAACGGAAGTCGGCACCCTGGCACCGGCAGATCCCGATGACCCGGACAGTTTGATCCGGGTTCCACTTTCCGCATGCGGACCCTCGGGCCGTGACGGCAGCGTGCTCGCGCGCGAGGTCGTGCTTGCCAGCGGACTGGAAGGGTCGGGAGTGTGGGCAGTTCCGCCAGTGATCGCGGACAGCCTGCCTGCCGACCGGTATGCACAGGCAAACACCGAGATCGACTTCGCCCAACTCTCGGGCAAGCGCATCGTGGTGATCGGTGCCAACGCAGGTGGTTTCGATGCCGCAGCCGTGGCGCTGGAGTCGGGTGCGGCATCGGTCGATCTGCTTGTCAGGAGGGCCGAGATTCCCAAGGTGAATGCCCACCGCCCGATCGACAGCGTGACGTGGCTCAAACATTTCGCCGACCTCGACGAGGACACGCGCTGGCGCATCGCCGTCCACACCATGCGCAACAACCAGCCTCCGCCCCAGGAGACGTTCGACCGGGCCGCCGCGCTGGCCGGCTTCACGATGCACGAGGACGCAGCGATCGCCAGCGCCCGCATGGACGGTGGCGATGTGGTGATCGAGACCATGCGAGGGCTGAAGTTGCGCGTCGACTACGTCATCGCCGCAACCGGCTTCGTGAATGACATGTCACAGCGCATCGAAACGGCGTTGATCGCCGAGCATGCCGCGCTCTGGCGCGACCGCTACACGCCGCCCGCTGACGCCGACTGGGCACCCATGGGCACCTATCCCTATCTGGGCCGCGATTTCGAGTTCACCGAGAAGGTCCCGGG
>JAYPUG010000443.1:0-2008 GCA_038133965.1 Rhodospirillaceae bacterium
GCCGCCGTAGCTCAGGGGTAGAGCACACCCTTGGTAAGGGTGGGGTCGAGTGTTCAATTCACTCCGGCGGCACCATTTTCACCAGAATCAATCCTTGTACGCCTCCCGGTACGACCCGCCCTCGATGTCGTCGCACATCGCGGGCCGCGACGGTGTCCAGCCCAGCACGGTGCGCGCCTTGTCGGCGCTGACCCGCACGTTCGAGCCCATGGCGTGGGCCATCGGCACGTTCCATTCGCGGATCGCCTCGTCGAGGGTCATCGCCCGGGTCTCCTCGCCCAGCCCGAGCATCCGCCCGACGGCACGGTTCGCATCCACCATGCTGTCCGCGCCGCCTTCCAGGTAATAGAACGCGCCCGCCGGCCCGTGCTCCAGCGCGGCGAGATAGGCATCCGCGCAATCCTCGACATGCACGTTCGACCAGACGTTGAGGCCGCGCCCCACGTGGAGCGGGATGCCCGCGGCCTTTGCCGTCGCGATGAAGGTGGGGATCTGCGGGCTGTGCCGCGCGACGCCCAGCCCCGCGCCATAGACCAGGCCGGGGCACAGCACGACCGTGCGCACGCCCCGGCGTGCCGTCTCGACCACCAGCCGGTCGGTGGCGATGCGCGAGGCCTTCTCGGGCAGCGGGCCGCGCGGCATGTCCTCGTTGAAGACGTTGTCGCTGGGTTCGCCGTTGGCATTGTCGGCGATGATCGTCGTGCCGCTGGTGTGCAGCAGGGTCTTTCCCGATCCCTCCAGCGCCTCGGCCAGCGCCCGCGCGGCGAACGGGTGATCCGCATTGGCGGTGTTGGCGGTGGCGTCGGCGGATTTCGCCGCATCGGCGAGGACGTCGAGGTCGTCCAGGGTGCCGACGACCGGGGTAATGCCCCGCTCATCGAGGAGGGCCGCGCGCTCGGCGTTGCGCGCGAGGCCCGTAACCCGGTGGCCGGCCTCCAGCAGCTTGGCCGCGACGGTGCCGCCGATATAGCCGGTCGCGCCGGTGACGAAGACGTTCATGGGCCCCTCCCCGTTTTCCCTCGGGCGATTATGCCACGCTTTTGTTTCTGCTTGCGCCGGGCGCCTCGGCTAGACTTCACCCAACGTACAAGCCGTACGACACGCATGATGGAGAGAACGACATGCCCGGTTTCGCACCCGGTTACCCGGTCAACGACAAGCTGGAGGCCACGACCGATCTGTGGCGCATCTCGCAGCACTGCTTCGCCGACGAAATCCGCGCCGAGATGACTCTGCCCGACAAGGTCCAGCTCTGCGACATCACGCTTCGCGAAGGGCGGCAACTGCCCGGCGTCTCGCTCACCCGCGACCAGGTGCTGCGAATCGCCGACAAGCTGGCCGAGACGGGCGTGTCGATGGTGCAGATGCACCACGACGACCCGCAGGAGATGGCCGAGGTGAAGAAGCGCCATCCGCACATGCTGATCGACGCGCTGGTCCACCCCACGGCTGTCCTCAACCCCGAACTCGCCAAGCCCGAGGTCGATCTGAACTACGACCACGGCGCGGACTACGCCTCGCTCTGCTTCTCGTTCTCCGAGCACCAGATGTGCCTGTTCGAATCCATGGCCGGCGCGCGCATCACCATCGAGGAGGCGATCGAGCGGGCCATGGGCTCGGTTGCCTACGCCCGCGCCAAGGCCGGACCCGACCGCAAGGTGGGCTGCCTGATTCAGGACTGCACGCGCATCCCGATAGACAGGCTGGCCGAGGTCTGCGGCAAGCTCGTGGAGGCCGGCGCCGACATGATCCGCCTCGACGACATCAACGGCATGGCGATCTACCGGGTCTATACCTACGTGGTGCGCGAGATGAAGCGGCGCCTGCCGGGCACCGAGATCGCGCTGCACACCCACAACGACATCGGCATGGCCGCCGCCGCGCTCTATGCCGGGCTCGAGGGCGGCGCCGACATCATCGACGCCTGCGTCAACGGGCTGGGCGAGCGCGCCCACATCGCCTGCTTCGCCGAGGTCGCCTCGGTGATCCAGCTCTATTACGGCATCGA
>JAYPUG010000444.1:0-2006 GCA_038133965.1 Rhodospirillaceae bacterium
CGCCATGGCCGGCAACAGCTTCGGCCAGATCTTCCGGTTCACAACCTGGGGCGAAAGCCACGGGCCCGCCATCGGCGTCGTCGTCGATGGCGTGCCGCCGCACGTGCCCTTCGCGGAAGGCGACGTGCAGCACTGGCTCGACCGCAGGCGGCCCGGCCAGTCGCGCTTCACGACCCAGCGCCAGGAACCCGACGCGGTGAAGATCCTCTCGGGCACCTTCGAGGACGTGACCACGGGCACGCCCGTCTCGATGATGATCGAGAACGTCGATGCGCGCTCGAAGGACTATTCAGAGATTGCGGCCAAGTACCGGCCCGGCCACGCCGACTTCACCTACGACGCCAAGTACGGCATCCGCGACTATCGCGGTGGCGGGCGGTCCTCGGCCCGCGAGACGGCGAGCCGGGTGGCGGCGGGCGCGCTCGCGCGCAGGGTGATCGCGGCGACGGCGCCCAACGCCGTCGAAATCCGCGGCGCGCTGGTGCAGGTGGGCACGAAGACGATCGACCGGGCCAACTGGGACTGGGCCGCCGTCGAGGACAATCCGTTCTGGTGCCCCGACCCGCAGGCCGCGGGCGAGTGGGAGGCCTATCTCGACGAAATCCGCAAGGCGGGCTCCTCGGTCGGCGCGGTGATCGAGGTGGTCGCATCGGGCGTGCCGGTCGGGCTCGGCGAGCCGATCTACGGCAAGATCGATTCCGACCTCGCGGCCGCGATGATGACCATCAACGCGGTCAAGGGCGTGGAGATCGGCGACGGCATGGCCGCGGCCGCGCTGACCGGTGAGGAGAACGCCGACGAGATCCGCATGGCGGGCAACGGCGACGGCGTGTCCTTCGCCTCGAACCATGCCGGCGGCGTGCTGGGCGGCATCACGACGGGCCAGGACCTGGTGGTGCGCTTCGCCGTCAAGCCGACCAGCTCGATCCTGTCGCCGCGCGACACGGTGACGCGCGAGGGTGAGGACACCGAGATCGCCACCAAGGGCCGCCACGACCCCTGCGTCGGCATCCGCGCCGTGCCCGTCGGCGAGGCGATGATGGCGTGTGTCATCGCCGACCACCTGCTGCGCCACCGCGCCCAGATCGGGGAATTCGGGTCGCAGGCGCCGTTCGCCAGGCGCGACAAGGCGGCGGAGTAGCGGCCCCCACCCTTCGAGACGGCCGCTACGCGGTCTCCTCACGGTAAGGTTTCAATGAAATTCTCAAGCTGAGGAGCCCGCCGACGGCGCGGCGGAGTAGGTCTTTCGAACCTCGGTCGTCACCCCTGCGCAGGCAGGGGTCCATAAACACAGGCATTCGCCCTGTTTCGCATCGGCGTTTATGGATGCCCGCCTTTGCGGGCATGACGATGGTGGCAGTTACGGAGTCCCGACCTATACTCACTTCCAACAGAGATACCGGAGACGCCGCCATGGCCAAGAAGCGCGAGACCCCCGACCAGCTGCAGCACATCTCGAAGCTGCCGATCCCCGAGGTCGAGACCCTCGACGAGGATCTGCAGAAGTACATGCGCATCTGCGAGGAGAAGCTGGGCCTGGTGCCCAACGTGATCCGCGCCTTCGCGCTGCGCCCGGAGAAGCTGCGCACCTTCATCGCCAAGTACAACGAGCTGATGCTGGGCGAACACGCAACGCTGACGCGCCTCGAGCGAGAGATGATCGCCGTCGTCGTGTCATCCCACAATCACTGCGTCTATTGCATCACCTCGCACAGCCAGGCGGTGCGCGAACTGTCCGATGATCCGGTGCTTGGCGACATCCTGATGGTGAACTACCGCGAGGCGAACCTGACCGATCGCCAGCGCGCGATCCTCGATTACGCCTGGAAGCTGACCTCGAACCCGGCCGAGACGGGCGACGCCGACCGCAACAGGCTGTTCGACGCCGGGCTGTCGCCGGAGGAGGTGTTCGAAGTGGCCGACACCACGGCCTACTTCAACTACACCAACCGGATGACCCACGGGCTGGGGATGCTGCCGAACGAGGAGTATTTCGGCATGAACCG
>JAYPUG010000445.1:0-2006 GCA_038133965.1 Rhodospirillaceae bacterium
CGGTGCGGCCCTGGTAGATGACGCCGCGGCTGTCGCACAGGATCGCCTGGTCGTGCGGCAACCCCATCGCTTTCATGAGCTCGATGCACGCGATCGAGGCGGCGCCGGCGCCGTTGACGACGATGGTGATGTCCTTGATGTCGCGCCCTGTCAGGTCGAGCGCGTTGATCATCCCGGCGAGAGAGACGATGGCCGTGCCGTGCTGGTCGTCGTGGAACACCGGAATGTCCATCAGCTCCCGCAGGCGCTGTTCGATGATGAAGCATTCCGGCGCCTTGATGTCTTCCAGGTTGATCCCGCCGAAGGTCGGGCCCAGGAAGCGCACGCAGTTGACCACCTCGTCCACATCCTCGCTCTCGACCTCCAGGTCGATGGCGTCGATATCGGCGAACCGCTTGAACAGGACCGATTTGCCCTCCATGACGGGCTTGGAGGCGAGCGCGCCGATATTGCCCAGCCCGAGCACGGCGGTGCCGTTCGAGACCACGGCGACCAGGTTGCCGCGCGCGGTGTAGTCGAAGGCGTCTTCGGGCCGGTCGAAGATCTCCATGCACGGCGCCGCGACGCCCGGCGAATAGGCGAGCGCCAGGTCGCGCTGGGTCGTCAGGGGCTTGGTGGCGTTGACCTCGATCTTTCCCGGTTTCCCGGTTCGGTGCATCTCCAGCGAGTCGAGGTCGAGCTGGGTGTGCTGGCGTTTGTCGCTGGATTTCTCGGCCATGGGTTCGCCTTGGGGTTCGCCTTGCGCAACGGTGAATCGGTGTTCGCGGATTTCGAGCGTGAACGCGCGCAACCGGTGCGTCAAGCGAAGCCGTGTTCCGTGCGTGTGACCGGGCGCGTGACATTGTGTGCACGGTGGATATCCCGGGGTATCGGCGTGTTCGGACGGGGCGTATATGATGGAGTATCGCCATGTCCGCACCCGCTTCCGCCAATCGATCGAGCGCCGCCGCTGCCTCGCCCATGCTCGCCCAGTGGCAGACGGCGAAGGAGGCGTATCCGGATTGCCTGCTCTTCTTCCGTATGGGCGATTTCTACGAACTGTTCTTCGACGACGCGGTCGCCGCGGCCGAGGCGCTGGACATCGCGCTGACAAAGCGCGGCCAGCACGAGGGCGAGCCGGTGCCGATGGCGGGTGTGCCGGTCCATGCCGCCGAACAGTACCTGCCGCGCCTGATCCGCGCGGGCCACCGTGTCGCCGTCTGCGAGCAGATGGAGGACCCGGCCGAGGCGAAGAAGCGCGGCTCGAAGTCGATCGTGCGGCGCGACGTGGTGCGGGTCATCACGCCGGGCACGCTCAGCGAGGACACGCTGCTGGACGCACGCCGGCACAACTACCTCGCGGCCTGCGCCGAGGTGCGCGGCCAGTTCGGCCTGGCCTGGCTCGACATGTCCACCGGCGAGGTCTGGATGCAGGCGGTTCCCGTCGGTGCGGAAGGTCGCGGCGCGAACATGCTTGCGGCCGCGCTTGCGCGCATCGACGCGGGCGAGCTGCTGTTGCCCGACCGTCTGGGGGCGCGCGCGGACCTGGTGGACCTGTGGTCGGAAATGTCGGACGTGCTCACGCCGTTGCCGGCGAGCCGCTTCGACTCGGCGAATGCCCAGGCGCGGCTACTGGAGATCTGGGGTGTGGGTACACTGGACGCGTTCGGATCACCGGGCCGGGCCGAGATCGCGGCGGCGGGCGCGCTGCTCGACTATCTGGCGCTCACCCAGGTGGACCGGATGCCGCGTCTTGCGCGTCCGCGCCGCCTGCCGCCGCCGGGTGCGGCCGGCGCGGTCATGGAGATCGACGCGGCGACCCGGCGCAACCTCGAACTCGCACGCACGCTCGAGGGCGAGCGGCGCGGCTCGCTCCTCTGGGTCATCGACCGGACGGTGACGGGGGCGGGCGCGCGCCTGCTTTCCGACCGGCTGGCGGCGCCCCTGACCGATGTTACGGCGATCGACGCGCGGCTCGATGCGGTCGCGGTCCTTGCCGAGGACTCCGCATGCCGGACGGACCTGCG
>JAYPUG010000446.1:0-1998 GCA_038133965.1 Rhodospirillaceae bacterium
GCCATGCAGCGCGTGGACGACTGGGCGGAGCGGCTGGGGCCGGCCCTCGCGCGGCTGCTGGCGGGCAAGGGCGAGGCCGTCGCCGGTCAGGGCAGGCAGCTCATAGCCCCGGAACAGTATGTGGGTGCGAAGGCGCGCGCGCTGGACACGCTCACGACGCGCCTTGCGACGGCAGGCGCCGGTCTCGAAGGCGCGGTCGCGCGCGACGGGCGGGATATCGAGGCCTATGGCGGGCGGATCGAGGGAGCGATCAGGCGGCATCTCACGCGCTGGAACGAACGCGTCGGGGCCGTGGCGTCGCTGCTCGAAAGCTACTCCTACAAGGGCGTGCTGGATCGCGGCTTCGTGCTGGTGCGCGACGGCGCGGGTGCGCCCGTGCTGGCGGCCGATGCCCTTGCTCCGGGCGACGAGATATCCCTGACCTTCCGCGACGATGGGCAAGTCGGAGCGCGGGTCGAACGGGTCGGCGGCGACCCGAAATCGCCGGGCCTGGCACGGCGCAAGCCGGCGAAACGCAAGCCTGCCGCGAAGGCAAAGTCCGACGACCCGCAGGGATCGCTGCTTTGATCCGTGTTGCGCTCGCCGTGATTGCCTGGCTCCTGACCGTTTCCGCGGCAGGAGCGCTGGAACTGGCGGGTGAGCCGTTCCAGGGCGCGCTGATCACCGGCACGGTCGATCCGGGCGCGCGGGTGACGATCGACCGACGCGAGGTGCGGGTCGACCCCGCGACGGGACGCTTCGTCTTCGGGATTCCCCAAGACCGGCGTGGCGCCGTCCGGATCGAGGTGCTGGGCCCGGGCGATGCCGCCGAGCGGTTCGACCTTCCCGTAAAGGCGCGGACCTATGACATCGAACGGATCGACGGCCTGCCGCCACGCAAGGTCACGCCGAACCCCGACGACCTGGACCGCATTCGCAACGAGGCGCGGCTCATCAATGCCGCGCGGGCGCGCAATTCCGAGGGGACCCAATTCGAAGGCGGCTTCATCTGGCCGGTGACGGGCCGGATCAGCGGGCGCTACGGCAACCAGCGCATCCTCAACGGCGAGCCGCGCCGCCCGCACCTGGGGGTCGATATCGCCGCGCCGCGGGGCACCCCGGTTGCCGCGTCGGCGGCGGGCACGGTGTCGCTGGCCGAGGCTGACCTGTTCTTCACCGGCGGCACGGTCGTGCTGGACCACGGCCACGGCGTGACGACGATCTATTCCCACCTTGCGACGATCGGTGTTTCGGTAGGCGACACTGTGATCGCCGGGCAGCAAGTCGGCACGGTCGGTTCGACCGGCCGCTCCACGGGTCCGCATCTCGACTGGCGGATCAACTGGTTCTCGGTCCGCCTCGACCCCGAGCTGATCGCCGGGCCGATGCCGACGACGCGCTAGCCGACCCGCCGGGGCTCAGGCGAGCCGTTCGCGAACGAACGCCGCCGCGCCGTCGCGGTCGTCCCAGACGAGCCTGACGGGCAGCGTCTCTATGCCGGCGAGTTGGTCGGCCGACAGGCGGGCCGCATCCTTCTCGGTGGTCACGAGCCGGGCGCCGGCCGCACGGGCGGTCTCGCGCAGGTGACGGATTTCGTCGGCCGTGAACATGTGGTGATCCGCGAAGGCGTGCCGGCCCGCGACCTCGCAACCCATCGCGGCGAGCGTGTCGAAGAACTTCTGCGGCCGCCCGATGCCTGCGAAGGCCACAACCTTCTCTCCGGCAAGCGTTTCGGCGGTCGGTTCGATCCGTGCCGGGAAGACCGGCATGCCGTCCGGGAGGCGCGTCCGCACCCCCGTCCGGTCGTCGCCGATAAGCACGGCAGCATCCGCGCGCGCCAGCCCGGCCGCGACGGTCTCACGCAGGGGCCCCGCTGGGATCACCTTGCCGTTTCCGAATCCCGTCTCGCCGTCGATCACCAGGATCGAGAGGTCCTTGGCGAGCGACGGGTTCTGGAACCCGTCGTCCATCACGATGATCTCCGCAAAATCGGGGCTGAGAAACTCGTTATCTGACCAC
>JAYPUG010000447.1:0-1995 GCA_038133965.1 Rhodospirillaceae bacterium
GTATTATAATACCCATATGGCGGACGCGCGGGTGACGGCCGCCCATTGCCATTGTCCCGCGCCCGGTCCATGTTTGACCCCGAGCGACCCACAGGCGAGCCCATGAGCGATACGGAAACCCACGAAAAACCGGGCGGAGCAGTGGAAGCGCCCTATCTCCTGCGCGACGACGCCAGCGGGGTGGCCACCCTCACCCTGAACCGCCCCGACGAACTCAACGCGCTTTCGGAAGGCATGCTTGCGGCCCTGCAGGCGGAACTCGACGCGATCGCCGCCGATAAATCGGTGCGCGTGGTCGTGCTGGCCGGGGCCGGGCGTGCGTTCTGTGCCGGGCACAACCTCAAGCAGATGCGTGCGAACTACACGCTGGCGTACCAGACCGCGCTGTTCGAGACCTGCACGAAGATGATCCTCTCGGTCCTGCGCCTGCCCCAGCCGGTGATCGCGAAGGTGCACGGGCTTGCGACCGCGGCGGGATGCCAGCTCGTTGCCACCTGCGACCTCGCCGTCGCGGGAGAGAGTGCGCGCTTTGCCACGTCGGGCATCAATGTCGGACTGTTCTGCTCCACCCCCGGCGTGGCGGTGGGCCGCGCCGTCGCCCGCAAGCACGCCATGGACCTGCTGCTGACCGGCGACTTCGTGTCGGCCACGCGCGCCGCCGAGATCGGATTGATCAATTCGGCCGTCGCGGACGATGCGCTGGACGCCGAAACCGACGCACTGGCACGGAAACTCGCCGGGAAAAGCGCCTATGCGCTGGCGCTCGGCAAGCAAGGCTTCTACCGCCAGCTCGAGATGGGCGTCTCGGATGCCTACGCCTTCGCGGGCGCGGAGATGGCGCGCAACATGATGGATAGGGACGCAGCCGAGGGCATCGACGCCTTCGTCGAGAAACGCGATCCCGAATGGGACCGGGGCCCCCGCGACGACTAGGGACCGCGAAAGACAGGACGCGTGAGCCGATTATGGTGATGGATTCCAACAGGCAGTTCACCTATTCCGACGAGCTGCTGCAGAAGATCTTCGACGAGGTGCGGACCGTCGCGCTGGTCGGCGCGAGCCCCCGGGGCGAGACCCGCGCGAGCTGGCGGGTGATGCGGTTCCTCCAGAACGAGGGCTACAAGGTATATCCTGTGAACCCGGACGCGCTGGGCCAGGAGATCCACGGCGAGAAGGTCTATGGGTCGGTCACCGACCTGCCCGAGCGGCCCGACATGGTCGATATCTTCCGCCTGCCCTGGAAGGTGCCGCCGGTGGTCGATGACGCCATTGCGGTCGGCGCGCCCTACATCTGGATGCAGCTCAAGGTGATCAACGAGGACGCGGCGGCAAAGGCCGAGGCGGCGGGCATCACCGTCGTCATGGACCGCTGCCCGGCCATCGAACTGCCGCGCCTGCGCGCCGCCGCCTGAGGATTTCCCATGAGCGAACTCTACTATCCCGACTGGCAGATCCGCCGCATCCTGCGCGATGTCGATACCATTGCCATGGTCGGCGCCAGCACCAACTGGAACCGCCCCTCCTATTTCACCATGAAGTACCTGCAGGAAAAGGGCTACCGGGTGATCCCGGTGAACACGCGCGCGGCTGGCGAAGACCTGCTGGGCGAGACGGTTGTCGCGAGCCTGAAGGACATCGACGTGCCCGTGGACATGGTCGACATCTTCCAGCGTTCGGACCGGGTGCCGCCCATCGTCGATGAGGCCATCGAAATCGGTGCCAAGGTGGTGTGGATGCAGCTGACCGTGCGCCACGACGCGGCGGCGAAGAAGGCCGAGGATGCCGGGCTGACCGTGATCATGGACCGCTGCCCCAAGATCGAGTTCGGGCGGCTTTCCGGCGAGCTCGGCTGGAGCGGCATCAACACGAAAGTCATCACGTCGCGCCGCTCGCGGCGGATACGGGCGTAGGACATCCATCACCCTTCGAGACGTGGGCGTGGCCCCCACCACAGGGGGTGGGTTTTTAGTATAACACAATCTGAGGGGCCGCCGG
>JAYPUG010000448.1:0-1993 GCA_038133965.1 Rhodospirillaceae bacterium
GATTCGCGCCGCCACCGCCGATGCAGCCCCGCCCGACGAGCCGCCCGGGGTGACCGCATCGTCCCAGGGGTTGCGTGTCGGGCCATGGAGCTGCGGCTCGCAGGTGATCGACATGCCGAACTCGCAGGTGTTGGTCTTGCCGAAGATCGCCATGCCGGCCGCCTTCAGCCGCTTCACGGTCTCGCTGTCGGTATCGGCCACCACGTCGGTCATGAACCGGCTGCCGCCGGTCGTCACCGTGCCCGCAATGGTCGCACCGAGGTCCTTGATCAGGTAGGGCGCACCCGAGAGCGGGCCGCCGGGCAACGCGCCCGCCGCTATCTCGCGCCCGTGTTCGTGCAGATCCATGACGATGGCGTTGAGCGCCGGGTTGCGCGCCTCGGCGCGCGCGATGGCCGCATCGAGCACCTCCGACGCCGTGACGTCGCCCGCCGCGATCAGTTCGGCGAGTCCCACCGCATCGTAGTCCTCGTACTCCGTGAACCCGGCCATGGCCGTCCTCCTCCGCTTTGCACCCGGGCAGTTGAACGCCCGGCACCTTTTCTTCAATCTCGCCCATCGCCCGCCCGAGGTCCACCGGAACACCCTTCATGACGCGATCGACCACGCTTTTCGCCGCCCTGCTCGCGAGCGCCGCCGCGATCGGGTTCGCGTTCAACACCACGGCGGCGAAGGTGGCCTATGCGGGCGGCACGAACCCGCTGAGCTACCTCACGCTGCGCTCCGCAATGGCCGCACTGCTCGTGCTGACGATCCTGCTGATCGCGCGCCGGGGCCTGCGCCTTCCGCTGCGCCAGCGCCTCGCGGCGTTCGGGATCGGCGCCCTTCTGGCGCTCTATTCCTATGGCGTGCTCTCATCCATCCAGTTCATTCCCGTCGCGCTGACGATCCTCATCTTCTACACCTTCCCCCTGCTCACCAGCCTCTACATGTGGGCGAGTGGCCGCGCGCAGCCCACCTGGGCCACGGGCGGCGCGCTGATCGTCGCCTTCGTCGGGCTGGCGCTCGCCCTCGACGTGACGGGCGGGAAGCTTTCCTTTGCGGGAATCGCGCTGGCGGCGATGGCCGCGCTCGGCATCACGGCGGTGATCGTGCTCAACAACCGGGTGGTCGGCGAGGGCGATTCCCGGCCCGTGACGCTGCACATGATGGTCTCGGCGACGACCATCTTTGCCGCGATCACCTGGATCGCGGGCGACTTCGCGCTGCCGACGACCGCGTCGAGCTGGGCCGCCTTCTCGCTCGGCCCCCTCGCCTATGCCGGCGCCATCGTGACCATCTTCATCGCCATGTCACTTGCCGGTCCCGTCCCCACATCCCTGTCGATGAACCTGGAACCGGTGGCCAGCATGCTGTTCGGCTTCCTCGCGCTGGGCGAAATCCTCAGCCCCGTCCAGCTTGTGGGGGCAGGGCTGGTCATTGCGGCGGTTCTGTCGGTACGCTTGGCCGATGCGCGCCGCACCGCGAACGCCGGGGAGGAAAGCCAATGACATCACTGGTCGAACACACGAATGCCATCGCCGAGATGCTGAAGGCACGCGGAGAAACGGTTGCCGTTGCCGAGACGTCGGCCGGCGGCCTCGTCGCAGCACAGCTCCTGGCTGTTCCCGGGGCCTCGGCCTATTTCGTCGGCGGTGCGGTGACCTACACCACGGTGTCGCGCGATGTCCTGGCCGCCATTACCCAGGCCGACATGGATGCGGCCGGCATCCGCTCGTCCAGCGCGCCCTTCGCCGAGTTGCTGGCGGAAACCGTGCGCAAGCGGATGGGAACGACATGGGGCGTGGCCGAAACGGGCGCCGCCGGTCCGTCGGGCAACCGCTACGGCGATGCACCCGGACACACATGCGTCGCGGTGTCGGGCCCCATTTTGCGCGTGCGCACGCTCGAGACCGGCAACGACGATCGCGGAGCACACATGTGGCGGTTCGCGGAAGAGGCGCTGAGCCTGTTCGCGGCCTGCCTTGCGGACACGAAATAACCGGATACCGTT
>JAYPUG010000449.1:0-1985 GCA_038133965.1 Rhodospirillaceae bacterium
GTCGTGACGTCGAGGCCCGTGGTCTCGGTGTCGAGGACCAGCGCGCGCAGACCCGATAGCGGCGTCGTGGGCAGGGGGAAGTCGGTGTCAGTCATGGTCCGCCCTTTCGCACCGGATTGGGCGGCACGCGCGCCGGCGGCGCGTTGACCCAGCGCAATCGGACCCTAGTCGGCAGCGGCGAGCGAGGCTGCGAGGGGGGCCGGCTGCAGGCGCACCGTGATGTCTTCCATCGTGCGGACCATGCGGAACCGCACCGAGTTGAGGACCATCTCCTCGTCGGGCCGGCGCATGTTCTCGTGGATCGGCAGGAACTCGAAGACGACCCGCCCCATGCCTTCGGCCACATCGTTCGCCGTCCGCGGTGCGCCGGCGACGCCCCAGGCGATCCGGCGCGCGAAGCTTTCACGGGCGTCGGCCCAGTCGAGCCGGTGGGCCGGGACGTCGTGCGCGTCGAGAATTTCGTCGTATATGGCCTGGAAGATGTCCGCTCGGGCTTGCGGGTCGGCGGGAAGGTGGCCGCGCAGGAGCCCTTCGACGACGACGAGAAGGTCGGACAGGCCGGCCGCGAACGCCTCCCACTTGGCGATATCGAGCCCCTCGACGAACGTCGCCTCGTCGAACAGTTTCGGCGCCATGAACCCGGTTCGCGCACGGCAGTAGGCATAGACCGAGCTTTGCGCCAGGTGCGAGGCATGCTCGTCCACAAGGGCCGTCAGTGCCGCACGGTCGGTGATCGGGGTCAAGCGCCGCGGCGAGACGGTGCGGTGCAGCAAATCGCGGAATGCCGGGCCGATCACACGCAGATCGTCGGCAATATTGTCGAGCAGCAGCGAGACGATACGCGCGCGCGGGCGTTCTTCGCGGTCGTCCATGATTGCGTCCTGGCCCGGTTTCATGGGGCGAACGTTACGCGTCGCGCGTGCGGCGCTCCCATGACACTTTCGTTGCATAGACTTTGGTCGGATAGACCAAGGTCTAAGTTACCCGATTCACGTGCCGGACGTCCCTGCTCTGTTAAGGTGTGGAAAAGCTCCGATTCGGCATCGTACGATCGTAAGGAGGTTGGCCTGATGAGCGACGTTCAACTGAGTCCGGAACAAGCGGAGGCGCACTGGTCGAAAACCCGTGGGCTGATGTGGACCGTCCTCGCAATTTGGTTCTTGGCGAGTTTCTTCGTGCACTTCTTCGTAAGTGCGCTCAACGAAATCGTAATTCTCGGCTTCCCGCTCGGCTTCTACATGGCCGCGCAGGGCTCGCTGATCGTCTTCGTCGTCCTGATTTTCTGGTTTGCCGGCAGGCAGAACCAGATCGACGAAGAGTTCGGCGTCGCCGAAGACGAATAACGCAGCCGGCGAATTGGGGGGTACCATGTTCAAAGGCGACTTTATCAACAATCTGGGCAAGATCTACGGGATCTATACGGGCGGGTTCGCCTCGTTCGTGATCCTGCTTGCCATCCTCGAGCAGGTCGGTGTGCCGAATGCGGTCATCGGCTACCTGTTCGTCTTCTTCACCATCGGCATCTACGCGATGATCGGCATCCTGAGCCGCACGGCCCAGGTGTCGGAATACTATGTCGCGGGACGAAGGGTTCCGGCGGTCTATAACGGCATGGCGACGGCATCCGACTGGATGAGCGGTGCGTCGTTCGTCGGTATGGCCGGCTCGCTCTTCCTGCTCGGTTACGACGGCCTTGCCTTCGTGCTCGGCTGGACCGGCGGTTACGTGCTGGTTGCGGTGCTTCTTGCGCCGTATCTGCGCAAGTTCGGCGCCTACACCGTTCCCGACTTCCTGGGATCGCGTTACGGCGGCAACACCGCACGCACGATCGGCATCATCGTCCTGTTCTGCTGCTCGTTCACCTATGTGACGGCACAGATCTATGCGACCGGCATCATCGCATCGCGCTTCCTCGGCATCGGTTTCGAGATCGCGGTGTTCGTCGGCCTCGCCGTGCACGTGGCGCGAGTGCTGGCCCATCTGAG
>JAYPUG010000450.1:0-1697 GCA_038133965.1 Rhodospirillaceae bacterium
GGCCAGCGCGGCCCGCCCGCCGGCGTCGAGCGCGAGGGCCGTCTCCAGCGCGTCGGCCATGGCCTGCGGGTCGCCCGGGGCGAAACGCCAGCCTGTCTCGCCCGCGAGCACCTGTTCGGCCGCGCCGCCATGGTCGGCGACGACGACCGGACGGCCCATCGCCTGCGCCTCGGCGATGACCCGCCCGAAGGCCTCGGGGTCGGTCGAGGCCGAGACGACCACATCGGACAGCATGTAGGCGGCCGGCATGTCATCGCAGTGGCCGACGATCTGGATGTCGGCGCCCAGCCCCTTGTTCGAGATCGTGTCCTCGAGTTCGCGGCGATATGCCTCGCGCCCCTGGTCGGAGCCGACGAGGATGCCCGTCACGCCGAAATTTTCCGCCCCGCGCCGCGCCTTCAGTCGCGCCAGCGCTTCGATGAAGAGCAGCTGGCCCTTCCAGCGGGTCAGCCGGCCCGGCAGCATGACCACGGCGTTCTCGTCGGCCAGCCGCCAGCGGGTCGAGAGCTCGATCATGCGGTTGGGATTGAATCCCTCGGCATCGAAGCGCGCGGTATCGACGCCGCGCGGCACGACGCGGATGCGTTCGTCGGGCACGGCGTAATGCTCGCGGACATGGCCGGCGATGAAGCCGGAGTTCGCGATCACCACGTCGCCATCGGCCATGACGGCGTTGTAGCGCTTCTTGAGCGCGCCGGCCGCGCCGGTGCCGAAATTGTAGGTGCCGTGGAAGGTGGTGACGAAGGGCAGCCCCGCCGCGCGGGCCGCGGCGCGCGCACTCCATGCCGGCGCGCGCGAGCGTGCGTGGACAAGCTCGACCTTCTCGACCGCAATCAGTTCCGCGAGCCGCGCCACGTTGCGGCGCATAACCAGCGGGTTCTTGGACGCGAGCGGCAGGGTGACGTGGCGCACGCCCTTGCGTTCGAGTTCGTGGACCTGGCGTCCACCCGACGAGGCGACGATCGCTGTCTTGCCCGCCAGCACCAGCGCCTCGGCCACGTCGATCGCGCTGCGCTCGACCCCGCCGCCGCCCACGTCGAGCGAGGGCAGAACCTGCAGGACCGTCGGCAGGCGCGCGGCCGTATCGCTCTGGGCCGTGTCGCTCTCGGCCGGACCGCTCGGGGCCGGACCGCTCGCCGGTGCGGCGGGCGCGGTGTTAGGATCGGCAACGTCGTTCATAAGGTTCCGAATTCGCTTCCGATGATCTCCGACGCCGACGAACCCGCCTTCATACCCGCGGAAGACGGCACCCCGCTCGCCTACGTCGCGACCCCCGCCCGCCCCGGCATCCCCGGTCCGGGCGTGGTCTTCCTTGGCGGCTTTATTTCCGACATGACCGGCCAGAAGGCAACCGTTTTGGAAGACTGGGCCCGCGCGCGCGGCCGCGCGTTCCTGCGCCTGGACTATGCCGGCCACGGGCGGTCGGGGGGCGCCTTTCGCGACGGAACGGTAGGACGCTGGCGCGACGACGCGCGCACGGTGATCGCCCATGCGGGCCGCACCGTCGCGGGGCTCGACGGGCCGCTGGTCCTCGTCGGCTCGTCCATGGGCGGCTGGGTCGCGGCTCTGCTCGCCCGCGAGATGGCGGCCAGCAGCAGCGGCCCGCGCGTGGCGGGCCTCGTGACCGTCGCCGCGGCACCGGATTTCACCCACGACCTGATGCCCGAACGGCTCGGCCCCGACGCCATGGCCGAGAT
>JAYPUG010000450.1:1713-1985 GCA_038133965.1 Rhodospirillaceae bacterium
GCGCCGTCTGAGTACTCCGACGAACCCTATGTGATCACCCGGGCGCTGATCGAGGATGGCAATGCGAACCGCGTACTCGGCGGGCCCATTCCGTTCGACGGGCCGGCGCGCCTGATCCACGGCACCGGCGACCCCGACGTGCCCTGGACCCAGTCGCAAAAGCTGATGGGCGCGCTTGCGTCCGACGATGTCGAACTGATCCTGGTGAAGGGCGGCGGCCACCGTTTGTCCGAGCCGCACGACCTCGAACGCATTGTCGGTGTCATCGAAGG
>JAYPUG010000451.1:0-1980 GCA_038133965.1 Rhodospirillaceae bacterium
ACCCTCAACATGCCCCTGAACGAGACGCAGCTGACCCAGTTCACGAGCGGGCTGATGACCATGCTCGAGCATGCCGACTGGAACCTCGACCTGACACCGGCAGTACCGGAAAAGGCGGCGGAGGACGGCGCACCGCAGGTCGACATCACCGCCGACAGCCCGTCGCGCTACCGGCACTAGGATCGCGGGCCGCGAACGGTCCACACCCGGCGGCACAAAACGGTGCAAAACGGGGCGGCGACTCGTTTCGCGCGCGATAGGTTCGCCCCGACCGGAATTACGAACGGGGAGCACCGCGATGGCACGGCCGGACGATCTGCAGCACACCAACGACGAGGCGCGCGCCGCCGCCGAACGCACGGCCCGGCACCTGCTGGACATCGGCGCGGTGAACTTCCGGCCCGGCGACCCCTATACCTTCACCTCGGGCCGGGTGAGCCCGTCCTATATCGACTGCCGGCGCGTGATCGCCTTTCCCGAGGCGCGCGAATCCATGACCGCCGACGCCGTCGCCCTGATCAACCGCGAGATCGGCCGCGACAACATCGACGTTGTGGCCGGCGGCGAGACGGCGGGCATCCCCTACGCCGCCTTCATCGCCGTGGCGCTGGGCAAACCCATGGTCTATGTGCGCAAGGAGGCCAAGGGGTTCGGCCGCATGGCCCAGATCGAGGGCGCGCTGGACGAGGGCGCGCGGGTGATCCTGGTCGAGGACCTGGCGACCGACGGCGGCAGCAAGGCGCGCTTCGTGAACGCGCTGCGCGATGCGGGCGCGGCGGTCGATCACACCTATGTGGTGTTCCACTACGGCATCTTCCCCGAGAGCCGGACGACGATGGACGAGCTGGGCCTGAAGCTGCACGCGCTGGCGACCTGGTGGGACGTGCTCGACGCCGCGCGCGAACAGGGCACGTTCACGGCCGAGGAACTCGACAGTGTCGAGGCCTATCTGACGGATCCCGACGGCTGGACGCCGATGGGGAGCTGACGCCTCTCACCCGGATGTGACCCCGGAACGCGGCCGGCGGAATTTTCCGCGGCCGCGCGCCTGGCCTAAGATCGCCCCAGTCCCAAGGCCCCCAGACCGGAGGCCAACCCGATCCCGGAGCCAGAGTCCCGTGCCCATCAAGCCGATCATCGCCGCTGCCGCGATCGCCACAGCCGCCGCAACCCTCGCCGTACCGGGGGCGGGGCCCGCCGCCGCGCAGGGAAAGGACGAGCTGGTCATCGGCGTCGGCCAGTTCCCCCAGGGCTTCCATCCGAACCTGGCGAGCCACGTCGTCCTGTCGCTGATCCACGGCATGACCCGCCGTCCCTTCACGGTGTACGACCCGGACTGGAAGCTCACCTGCCTGCTCTGTACCGAGCTGCCCTCGCGCGCGGCCGGCACCATCCGCGACTGGACCACGCCCGACGGCGAACCGGGGCTGGAGGTCGATTACACGATCAACCCGGCCGCGACGTGGGGCGACGGGGTGCCCGTCTCCACCGACGACGTGCTGTTCACCTGGGAAATCGGGCGCGACGAGACGGCCGGCATCAACAACCAGGAGCTCTATCGCCGGATGGAGCGGATCGTCGCCCGCGACGACAAGAGCTTCACCATCTTCTGGAACAAGCGGACCTGCGACGCCGAGGCGATCAACGATTTCGAGCTGGTGCCCGCCCACCTGGAGCGCCCGACCGCCGCCGATCCCGCGGCCTACCGCACCCGGAACGCCTACGACACCGATCCCACGCAGGCCGGCCTCTATTTCGGGCCATACCGGATCACGCAGGTGGAGCCCGGCGCCACCGTGGTGCTGGAGCCGAACCCGACCTGGTGGGGAAAAACGCCCCATTTCCGGCGGATCACGGTGCGTACCATCGAGAACACGGCCGCGCTGGAGGCCAACCTCCTGTCCGGAGAGATCGACTACATCGCCGGCGAGGACGGCATCTCGCTCGACCAGGCGATCGCCTTCGAGAAGCGCCACGGCG
>JAYPUG010000452.1:0-1975 GCA_038133965.1 Rhodospirillaceae bacterium
TCTGATGGCCTGGCTGCCGGAGAACATGCCCGACGATAGCGAGACGACCATCGTCCATGGCGACTTCCGTCTGGAGAATTTGATCGTCGCGCCCGAGGCGAGCGACGTGGTCGCCGTGCTCGACTGGGAGCTCTCCACCCTCGGCCACCCGCTGTCGGACCTGGCCTACAACTGCCTGCCCTATCACTGGCCGGAGGAATCCTTCGGCGACATGCGCGGCCTCGACCCCGCGACCCCGGGCATCCCGTCGGAGGAGGACTATGTCGCCGCCTACTGCCGGCACACGGGCCGCGACGGCATCGAGAACTGGACGTTCTATCTGGTGCTGTCGCTGTTCCGGCTGGCGGCGATCATCCAGGGCGTCTATTTCCGCGGGCTGCAGGGCAACGCTGCCTCGCCCGAGGCGCTGTTGCGCCGCGACCTCGCCCGCCAGCTCTCGATCCGGGCGTGGGAACTGGTCCAGAAGGACTCCTGACCCACATTCCATGCTTCGAGACGCCGCTTGTGGCGGCTCCTCAGCATGAGGGCCGGAGAAAGATGTTCACCTCATCCTGAGGAGCCCGCCCGAGCGTTCAGCGGGGGCGGCGCGTCTCGAAGGATGCAGGCACGCTCAGTCCGCTCCCGTCACCGGATACACCAGCCGCAAATTCTCGATCACCGCGGCGGGGCGCTCGCTACCCTCCATCTCCATGGTGCCGAGCAGGTCGAGAAAGACCCCGCCATCGTCGCGCTTCTCGGCACCCACCAGCTTCTGGCGCAGGCGGATGCGCGAACCCGCCGGGACCATCGCGGTGAACCGCACCTTGTTCAGCCCGTAGTTGAGCTCGTGGGCGACGTTCTCGACCTCGAGGATCTCGTAGGACAGCGGCGCCAGCAGTGACAGCACGAGGAACCCGTGGGCGATGGTCGTGCCGCCCGGCAGTTCCTTCGCCGCGCGGTCCACATCCACATGGACCCACTGGTGATCACTGGTCGCATCGGCGAAGGCGTCGATGGTCGCCTGGTCGATGGTGACCCAGTCGCTGACGCCGAGCTCCTCTCCCACCAGGTCGAGGAACGCGTCGGGATGGGCGAACGTCGTCACGGCCGTCTCCCCTGCCGGTGTCCTATTCGCCGGCGGCCTTCGCCGCCTCCTGCTCGCGCAGCACCTTGCGCTGGATCTTGCCCGTGGTGGTCATGGGCAACGCATCCACGAACTCGACCGCGCGCGGGTACTCGTGGGCCGCGAGGCGGGTCTTCACATGATCCTGGATTTCCTTCGCCAGCCCGTCCGAGGGCGTCTGGCCGTCCTTGAGGATCACGTAGGCCTTCACCAGCTCGCCGCGCGCCTCGTCCGGCACGCCGATCACGGCGGACATCTGCACCGCCGGGTGCGTCAGCAGCGAGTTCTCGACCTCGGCCGGGCCGATCCGGTAGCCGGCGGAGTTGATCACGTCGTCGGCGCGGCCGACGAAGTAGATCCAGCCCTCCTCGTCCATCACCGCCTTGTCGCCTGTGTCCAGCCACTTGTCGCCGTTCTCGTCGGTGAGGAACTTCTCCTCGGTTGCCTGCGGGTTGTTCCAGTATTCGAGGAACATCACCGGGTCGGGCGCTTTCACGCAGATGGTGCCGAGGTCGCCCGGCGCCTGGATGTTGGCCGCCTCGTCCATGATGCGTAGCGTGTGGCCCGGCGAGGCGCGGCCCATGGAGCCGTCGGGCGGGGACATGACCGTGGTGCAGCACCCGACGATGACGTTGCACTCGGTCTGGCCGTAGGCCTCGTTGATGGTGACGCCCAGCTGCTCGCGGCCCCAGTCCATCAGCGAGGTACCCAGCGCCTCGCCGCCCGAGAACATGGTCCGCAAATCGTAGTCGTAGCGCCCGCGCGGATTCTCGACCTGGCGCATCACCTTGAGCCCGGTCGGTGGGATGAAGGCGCAGCGCACGCCATAGCGTGCCAGCAGGTCGAACACGGCTTCCGGGTCGAACCGGCCCG
>JAYPUG010000453.1:0-1974 GCA_038133965.1 Rhodospirillaceae bacterium
AGCGGAAGATGTTGTCGACGAAGAACAGCACGTCCTGGCCTTCCTCGTCGCGGAAGTACTCGGCCATCGTCAGGCCGGTCAGCGCGACGCGGGCACGGGCTCCCGGCGGCTCGTTCATCTGTCCGTACACGAGAGCGGCCTTGGATTCACCGTCGGGCACGATGACGCCCGATTCCATCATCTCGTGATAGAGGTCGTTGCCCTCGCGCGTGCGCTCGCCGACACCGGCGAACACCGAATAGCCGCCATGGCCCTTCGCGATGTTGTTGATCAGCTCCATGATCAGCACGGTCTTGCCCACGCCCGCGCCGCCGAACAGGCCGATCTTGCCGCCCTTGGCGTACGGGGTGAGAAGGTCAACGACCTTGATGCCCGTCACGAGCTGTTCGGTGTCGGTTGCCTGATCGACAAATTCCGGCGCGTCGCGGTGAATCGCAAAGTTCTGGGCGGTCTGCAGCGGGCCGCGTTCGTCGATCGGCTCGCCGATCACGTTGATAATCCGGCCCAGAACCTCGGGACCGACAGGCACGCTGATCGGGGCGCCGGTGTCCACGGCCTCCTGGCCGCGCACGAGGCCTTCGGTCGTGTCCATCGCGATGGTGCGCACGGTGTTCTCGCCCAGATGCTGAGCCACTTCCAGCACCAGCCGGTTGCCGTGGTTGTCCGCCTCCAGCGCGTTCATGATCGCCGGCAGGTCGCCATCGAACTGAACGTCGACGACGGCGCCGAGGACCTGGGTGATCTTGCCAACAATGTTCTTCGACATGGTTCTTTCCTCGCCCGTTGGGAGCCGAGTGGTCTAGAGCGCTTCCGCGCCGGAGATGATCTCGATGAGTTCGGTGGTGATGGCCGCCTGGCGCGTGCGGTTGTACTCGATCGACAGCCGGTCGATCATGTCGCCTGCGTTGCGCGTGGCATTGTCCATCGCGGTCATGCGCGCGCCCTGTTCGGACGCGAAGGATTCGTTCATCGCCCGGAACACCTGGATCGACAGGTTGCGCGGCAACAGGTCGGCCAGGATTTCCTGCTCGTCGGGCTCGTAGTCGTAGCTGGCGACAGAACCGTCGGCCGCAGCGGTCTCTTCGTTCCCGCCCGTGTCTTCGCCCTCGGGCACCGTGAAGGGGATGAGCTGCAGCGGCGTGACCTCCTGGGTCAGTGCCGAAACGAACTTGTTATAGACGATCGTGCAGACATCACACTCGCCGGCCTCGAACATGGTCCGCGCGCGCGCCGCGATGTCGGCGGCCGTCTCGAACCGGGGCGAGGGACGTGCCGTGTCCTCAAGCGTATCGACGATCATGCTGCCGAACTCGCGGCGCAGGATGCCGCGGCCCTTGCGGCCCACGATCAGAAGTTTCACTTCCTTGCCCTGACCGCGGAGCGAATGAATGCGTTCGCGCGTCCAGCGACCGATCGCACCATTGAAGCCGCCGCACAGGCCGCGGTCGGTGGTCATCACGATGATCAGGTGCACGTCGTCCTTGCCGCTGCCCGCGAGCAGGGGTGGGGCCGTGCCGGACGCAGAGGCGTTCTCGGCCAGTGAGCCGAGCATCCGCTCCATGCGCTCTGCATAGGGACGCGTGGCCTCGGCCTCTTCCTGTGCACGCCGCAGCTTCGCGGCCGCGACCATCTTCATGGCCGAGGTGATCCGCTGGGTCGATTGCACCGAACTGATACGGACGCGGAGGTCCTTGAGATTCGCCATCGTCTGTTCGTCGTTCCGCTGCGGTTAGGCGAAGGACTTTGCGTAGGCGGAGATGGCATCCTCGAGCTTCTGCTCGGTGCCTTCGTCCAGCGCGCCCGTATCGCGGATCGAGACCAGGATGTCCGCATGGTTTTCACGGACATGGTCCAGAAGCTGGGCCTCGAACCGGTTCACGTCGCCAACGGCGATGCCGTCGAGATGGCCACGCACGCCCGCGAAGATCGAGACGACCTGCTCTTCCATCGGCAGCGGCTGGTACTGCGGCTGCT
>JAYPUG010000454.1:0-1972 GCA_038133965.1 Rhodospirillaceae bacterium
GGGCACGCCGGAGTTCCGGGTCCGGCGCGAACTGCTGGTCGGCGCCGACGGGGCGCGCGACCCGCGTGCGGGGGACCCGCTGGGAATTCTCCGGCTGGCGGGACACATCACCCAGGAACAGATGGATGCGGGCTGGATCTACGCCGTGATGCGCTGGCGCGCCTTCGGCAAGCCGACGCCCTACACCCATATCTATGCGCGCTACGCCTCGGGCCTGACGGGGCTGGGCAGCGGCGGGGCGAGCCTCTATGCGGAAGTGGACGAGCGCGCCCGCGACGTCTTCGCGCGCGGCGACAACGCGCTGCGCAATGCGGGCCGGCTTTCGTGGTCGGAGACGCGACGGATCGCCGTCGATCACCGGCTGCCGGCCTGGTTCTGGCGTCTCAAGCGTGGGCCGCTGGGCCGGGCCGACGCGGTCTAGCGGGCGGCGCTGCTGCGCGGGCTCGACGCGCTGGCCGAGGCCTACGGGCGCGGCCACACGCGGCTGCCGTAGCGGAGCAGGAGCTGTCCCCGGAGCCTGCCCTTTAAAGCCCGCCGTCCTCGCGCCGCGCCTCGTAGGCCTTCACATGGGCGTAGGCGGCGGCGGGCAGCGTGTCGTCGATGCCGTATTCGCGCGCGCGCTCCACGAGCATGCCGAGGATGTGCTCGCCCTCGGTCGGATTGCCCGCCTCGATGTCGCGCAGCATCGAGGTCGCGTATTTGGATGCGGGGTCGGAGAAGAGCTTGCGGTAGCGTTCGAGGAAATCCTCGGGCGGCGGGTGGCCGGCATGGCGCGCGACGTCGGCGGTCACCTCCAGGAACCGGCGGAAGAGCGCCTTGCCTTCTTGCGTGCGCACCGCCTGGCCCACATTGGCGCGCATCAGGCAGGTCATGCCCGCCGCCGTCGCCAGGTGGACAAACTTCTCCCACATCTCCTGCATGGCATCGTCGAGCGCGACGGGTTCGAGGCCCTTCGCGGGGCTGAAGGCATCGCGGATCGCCGCGACCCGTTCGCTGATACCGCCCGCCTGCTCGCCGAAGCGCAGCCAGCGCCAGTCGTTCATGTGCCTGATCGACCCGTCGGCCTGGCGCGTGACGGAGATCTGGACCGTGCCGCCCAGCACGCGTTCGGTCCCGAACTCCGCGTTCAGCCGGTCGATGTGCCGGATGCCGTTGAGGATCGGCAGGATGGCGGTGTCGGGGCCGACGGCGGGGCGGATCGCCGCGATCGCGCTGTCGAGCTCGTAGGCCTTGCAGGTGAGGATGGCGACGTCGGGGTTCGGCGCCTCCTCGCCGGTGAGCACCGCATCGACGGGGGTGGCGAGGTCGCCGTAGCTGCTGGTGAGGCGCAGCCCGTCGCGCTGGAGCTGCTCGAGCCGGCGCTTGCGTACCAGGAAGGTGACCGGCAGTCCGGCCTCCGTCAGCCGCCCGCCGAGATATCCGCCGATCGCGCCGGCGCCCAGAACCAGAACCTTCATCGGAAATCCCTCTCTTCGCGCCCCGCGCTGCGGTTCGACCGCGAGGCGGGTGCGTGCAGTATAGTTGGGGGGCACCATAGGCGCGCACAAGCGGGCGGTCAGCCCCGCGGCGCCGTTGTGCGCCACACAACCGGGCAGGAGCAGGTCATGCGGATCACCGCCATCGAGTTATTCCGGCTCGCCGTGCCACTGCGCCGGCCGATCCGCACCTCGGTCCACGACTTCTCCCACGCCAACACCGTGCTGGTGCATATGCGCACGGACGCGGGGCTGACGGGGACCGGCTGGTGCTTCGCGCCGAAGCCGACGCAGGCCGCGGCGCTGGCCGCGCTCGTGGAGGATCTGGCGCAGGTCTATGACGGTCGTGACCCGCGTGCCGTCCGCGCCAACCACGCCGCGGCATGGACCGAGATGAACTGGCTGGGCCATGCCGGCGCGCCGATGATGGCGCTGGCCGCGCTGGACACCGCGTGCTGGGACATCGCAGCACAGGCCGCGGACCTGCCGCTCTATCG
>JAYPUG010000455.1:0-1673 GCA_038133965.1 Rhodospirillaceae bacterium
TCTCGCGGCTGTCGAGGATCGAGAGGTATTCCTTGATCCGCTCGACCAGCTCCTCAAGGTCCTTGGCGATCTTGTCGCGCTCCAGCCCGGTCAGGCGGTGCAGGCGCAGCTCCAGAATCGCCTTCGCCTGTTCCTCCGACAGCTGGTAGGTGCCCTGCTCGTCCACCTCGTGGCCCGGCTCGTCGATCAGTTCGATCAGCGGCGCCACGTCCTTCGCCGGCCAGCGCTTCGAGACCAGCTCGGTACGCGCCTCGTTCGCGTCCTTGGCGGCGCGGATCAACTCGATCACCGGGTCCAGGTTGGCGACGGCGATGGCCAGGCCGACCAGCGTGTGGGCCCGGTCGCGCGCGCGGCCCAGCTCGTAGATGGTCCGGCGGGTGATCACCTCCTCGCGGAATTTCACGAAGGCGGCGATAATGTCCTTGACGTTCAGCATCTCGGGCCGGCCGCCGTTGAGAGCCAGCATGTTGACGCCGAACGAGGTCTGCAGCGGCGTGTAGCGGTAGAGCTGGTTCAGCACCACCTCGGGCTCGGCATCGCGCTTGAGCTCGATGACCACGCGCACGCCGTGGCGGTCGCTTTCGTCGCGCAGGTCCGAGATGCCCTCGATGATCTTCTCGTGGGCGACCTCGGCGATGCGTTCGATCATCCGCGACTTGTTCACCTGGTAGGGGATCTCGCTGACGATGATCGCAGTGCGGCTGTTGGAGATGTCCTCGAACGCGGTCTTGGCGCGGATCACCACCGATCCGCGGCCGGTGTGGAACGCCGCGCGGATGCCGCTGGTGCCCACGATGGTCGCGCCGGTCGGGAAGTCCGGCCCCGGCATGATCTCGAGGATCTCGTCGATCGAGACGTCCGGGTTGTCGATATAGGCGCAGCAGGCGTCGATCACCTCGCCCAGATTGTGCGGCGGGATGTTCGTCGCCATGCCCACCGCGATGCCGCCCGCCCCGTTGACCAGCAGGTTCGGGTATTGGGCCGGCAGGACGACCGGTTCCTCGACGCTTTCGTCGTAGTTGGGCTGGAAATCGACCGTGTCGCGGTCGATGTCCTCGATCAGTGCATGCGCCGCCTTGGACAGGCGAGCCTCGGTGTAGCGCATGGCCGCCGCCGGATCGCCGTCCATCGAGCCGAAATTGCCCTGACCATCGATCAGTTCCAGCCGCATGGAGAAATCCTGGGCCATGCGGACCATGGCGTCATAGATCGCCGCATCGCCGTGTGGGTGATACTTGCCCATGACGTCGCCAACGATACGGGCAGACTTGCGGTAGGGCCGGTTCCACTCGAAACCGGACTCCTTCATCGAGTAGAGGATGCGCCTGTGGACCGGTTTCAGGCCGTCGCGCACGTCGGGCAGCGCGCGGGCCACGATCACGCTCATGGCGTAATCGAGGTAGGAGGATTTCATCTCCTCCTCGATGGTCACCGGCGCGATATCGAACCCGTCCGGCGGCAGTTCGGCCGATTGATCACTCATCGTACGATTTCAATAATTTGTGGCGTGATTCTAATACGGCATATCACGCGGCGAATCGGGTGGAATTTCATCGTCAGACCCTACCCGAATCCCGGGATTCGGGCAAGGAACGGCAGGGTTGCACGCGGCGCGGAATCGAGTACGATTCGGCGGCCGCAACGACCTCAGCCGGCGCCCGGATCGAGGCTCG
>JAYPUG010000455.1:1726-1961 GCA_038133965.1 Rhodospirillaceae bacterium
CCGTCCGGATCGCGCACGAAACACCCGTAATAGGCCGCTCCGTATGCGGGACGCGGGCCCGGTGCGCCGTCGTCCGTGGCACCCGCCGCCAGCGCGGCGGCGTGAAAGGCATCGACCGATGCCCGGTCGGCGGCAATGAAGCCGATATGGGTGCCGTTTCCGACACTGGCCGTCACGCCATCGAACGGCGCCTGCACGAAAAACTTCGGAAACGCCATGCCCTAGGCAACCATGC
>JAYPUG010000456.1:0-1960 GCA_038133965.1 Rhodospirillaceae bacterium
GTCGAAGACGGCGAGTGACGGCGGGGCCATGCTTCCCGGCGGCACGGACGGCCCTGTGGACGATGAAGACGCCGACCTGTTCCGCAAGGTCGTCGCGGACGCCGAGCCCCTGAAGCGCCGGCGGCCGGTCCCCAGATCCGATGCGCCCGCAGCGAAACCCGACGCAGCGCCCGCGAACAAGACGGCCCGCAGGAAGGCCGCACCTCCGGCCAGCCTGACGGGCGTGGCACCGCGCGCGGCCGCAGCGCCCAGGCCCCGCGACATTGCGCCCGGCGAATTCGCCGATATCGACCGGCGCACCGCCGACCGGTTCCGGCGCGGCCGGCTACCGATCGAGGCGTGGCTCGACCTGCACGGCCACTTCCAGGAGGACGCGCATGCGGCGCTGACCGACGTCATCCCCGGCTGCGCGGCCACGGGCAAGCGCTGCGTGCTGGTGATCACCGGGCGCGGCTCGCGCGAGGGCTCGGGTGTGCTGCGCACACGCCTGCCCGAATGGCTGAACGCGCCGCCGTGCCGCGCGCACGTGCTGGCGGTATCCCCGGCCCAGCCCCAGCATGGCGGGGCGGGCGCGTTCTACGTGCTTTTGAAACGGAAACGGGGGACGCGCGAAGGCGGGCGGACATGACCCCGTTCGGCGCGCGGGTGCGCGCGCTCCGCAAGGCGAAGGGCGTCACGCTGAAGGCGATGGCGGCGGACCTGAAGATTTCCGAGGCGTATCTCTCCTCGCTCGAACACGGCCACCGCGGCCGCCCGTCCGAGGCGCTGGTCGTGCAGGTCTGCGAGTACTTCCACCTGATCTGGGACGACTACGAGGAGATGCACCGCCTCGCCCGCCTGTCCCACCCCAAGGTGTCGGTCGATACGTCGGGGCTCAGCCCGACCCACACCGAGTTGGCGAACACGCTCGCCGAGAAGATCGGTGACCTGTCCGAACAGGACGCCGTCGCGCTGCTCGCGCGCCTGCGCGGGGATTTGTTCTAGGGGCCACCAACGATCGTCATGCGCGGACTTGATCCGCGCATCTCTGTTTCAGACGAGCGCGTCGTAAAGATCGTTCCAGCCGGGGTTTGCGGTCTCGATCAACTCGATCTTCCAGGCCCGCGGCCAGTGCTTGATCGCCTTCTCGCGACGGATCGCGTCGCGGATGTAGTCGTGATGTTCGACGTGGACGAGGCGTTTCAGGCGATAGCGTGTCGTGAAGCCCTCGACGACGCCCTCGCGGTGCTCCCATGCGCGGCGCGCGATATCGGACGTGACGCCGACGTAGAGCGTCCCGTCGCGCCTGTTGGTGACGATGTAGACCCAGCCCCCGGCCATGAATTCGTCCCTTCGGACGGATCGTAGCCGAGATGCCCGGGTCAAGCCCGGGCATGACGCAGGTGTCTATTTCATGACTGTCATGCGCGGACTTGATCCGCGCATTTCGAACTCGTTGTCGGCTAGTCGAACATCATCGCGACGCAGCGGATCCAGCCGCCCGACGCGCCCTTGATCTTCCAGGGCATGCAACTGACCATGAAGCCGTGGTCGGGCAGCGTCTCCAGGTGGAGCAGCTTCTCCATGTGGCAGTAGGGCTGCTCGATGCCGGCCCAGTGGCCCTGCCAGACCTTCATCGGGTCGTGGTCCTTGTCCCACTGCTCGGCCGCGAACTTGAACGGCGCGTCCCAGCCCCACGCATCGATGCCCGTCACCCGCACGCCGTGCTCCTGCGTCAGGTACAGCGTCGCCTCGCGGCCCATGCCGATGCCGCGCGTCAGGTACTCGTCGGTGCCGTAATACTCCGACGCCTTCGTGTTCACGAGCACGATGTCGAGCGGCTGGAGTTCGTAATTGATGCGCTTGAGCTCGGCCTCCACGTCCTCGGGCTGGACGACGTAGCCGTCCTCGAAGTGGCGGAAGTCCAGCTTCACGCCGGGCCGGAAGAACCAGTCGAGCGGCAGCTCGTCGATGGTCTGCA
>JAYPUG010000457.1:0-1955 GCA_038133965.1 Rhodospirillaceae bacterium
ACCCGGCGACGGGCGAGCCGATTGGTTCGACCGACAAGAACCTCAAGGCTGCCATCGCGGGCGAGACGCACGAATACACCGACATGTATCCGGGCATGGCGCGCACGGCGCGTGAGGAAGGCTTCGACGAGATCGCCGACTGGTTCGAGACGCTCGCCAAGGCCGAGAAGAGCCATGCGGGCCGCTTCCAGAAGGCGCTCGACGAGCTCGACTGACCCGATTGCGGATAACCGGGGCGGTTGTCCCGCCCCGGATTTCCCGAATTTTCAGTGGTTTCTGGCCCGCCCGCGCTGTGCATGGCGGGACATGGGCGGTCTGCGCCCGGACGTCCGGACGGAGTGAGCGGACATGAGCGATACAGGCGGCACATCATCGGCAGGCGGCGCGCCGCGCGAGGGCAGCCTCGACGCACCGGTACGCCACCCGATCGACTGGCACGATCCCGATTTCTGGGACGAGGCGAAGCTCGACGAGGAACTCCGCCGCGTCTTCGACATCTGCCACGGTTGCCGGCGCTGCTTCAATCTCTGCGATTCCTTTCCGCGCCTGTTCGACCTGATCGACGAATCCGACACCGGCGAACTCGACAGCGTCGATAGCGCCGATTTCAAGCCCGTCGTGGATGCCTGCACGCTCTGCGACATGTGCTTCATGACCAAGTGCCCCTACGTGCCGCCGCACGAGTTCAACCTGGATTTCCCGCACCTGATGCTGCGCGTGCGCGCCGTCGAGGCGAAGCGCGACGGTGTGCCGTGGAACGAGAAACAGCTGACGCAGACCGACCGCAACGGCCGGCTTGCGGGCAAGGTGGCGGGCCTCGCGAACTGGGGTTCGGACCGGGGCAACAAGCTGACCCGCCCTCTGGTCGAGGCGGTCGCGGGCGTTCACCGCGAGGCGGACCTGCCGAAGTACGCGCCCACGGCAAAGACCTTCGTGAACCAGGCGGCGAACAATCCGCCGGCGGTCAACGCGGATGCCCCGGCCCACGGCCGCAAGGCGATCCTCTATGCGACCTGTTTCGTGAACTACAACAAGCCCGATGTGGGCGTGCTGGCGCAGCGGATCCTGGCGCAGAACGGGGTCGAGACCCGCGCCCTGCACCCGCAATGCTGCGGCATGCCGCAGCTCGAGCAGGGTGCGCTCGACGATGTCGCCGCGTCGGCGAAGGCGGTGGCCGCGGCGTTCCGGCCCCATATCGACGATGGCCACGACATCATCGCGCTGACGCCGTCATGCGCGCTGATGCTGAAGTTCGAATGGCCGCTGATCGTTCCCGACGACGAGGACGTCAAGGCGCTGTCCGCCGCGACCCGCGACATCACCGAATACATCGTCGATATTGCGAAGAACCAGGGACTCGCGGGTGGTCTCGACGCATTGCCCGATCCCGTCGCGCTTCACCTGGCCTGCCACGCACGCGCCCAGAACATGGGCCAGAAGGCGGCAGAGATGCTGCGCCTCATCCCCGAGGCCGACCTCAAGGTCATCGAGCGCTGCTCGGGCCATGGCGGTTCGTGGGGTGTGATGAAGGAGAATTTCGAGACAGCGATCAAGGTGGGCCGCCCGGTCGCCCGGCAGGCAAAGGAAAGCCGCTACGTCGTCTCGGAATGCCCGCTGGCCGCAGACCACATCCTGCAGGGCATCGAGAAACAGCTCGACGAGGGCGAGCGCGCGCCCGCCCGCAGTTACCATCCTGTCGAACTCTTCGCGCTGGCCTACGGGCTGGCGCCAGAGCTCGCCGCCTGAACGGGGATTGCCTGAGATGAGTGCCGAAGCGCGCGAGATCACTCGCGACGACATCATGGACATGGACGAGTATGCGCGTACCCGCAAGGAGCGCCGGGGGGCGCTGGTGGCGCGCAAGCAGAACCGGCGGGTGGCCATCGGTCCGCACGCGACGGCCTATTTCGAGTGCTACGAGACCATGTGGCACCAGGTCCACGAGATGCTCTACA
>JAYPUG010000458.1:0-1943 GCA_038133965.1 Rhodospirillaceae bacterium
GTGCAGAACGCCCAGGCGGTGGCGGAGTTCCTCGAGGCGCACCCGGCGGTCGATTGGGTGAGCTACGCAGGCCTGAAGTCGAGCCCGTACCACGCGCTGGCGCAAAAATACCTGCCCAAGGGCCCCGGCTCGGTCTTCACCTTCGGCGTGAAGGGCGGATACGAGGCGGGCGTGCGCGCGGTGGAGAGCGTCGAACTCCTGTCGCACCTGGCAAACATCGGCGACACGCGCTCGCTGATCATCCACCCGGCCTCAACGACCCACCGCCAGCTCACCGACGAGCAGCGCGCGGCGTCCGGCGCGGGCGACGACGTGCTGCGGCTGTCGATCGGGCTGGAGACGGTGGACGACATCATCGCCGACCTCGACCAGGCGCTCAGCTACGCACAGGCGAAAGCGGCGGAGTAGCTAAACGAATACCGCGCCGCCCCCAATTCAATCGGGTGGCGACGCGGTTCCCTGAAATTCCGCAAATGTGGAGGCGCAGCGCCTACTCGGCGGCGTCCTTCTGATACCACTGGGCCGGCATCGCGCCGTTGATGGCATAGGCCAGCGCCTGCACCACCTGATAGGGCTCGCGCGCCACACCCTTGGCGGCCGCATCGATCTCCTTCAGCGCGTGGTCGTGCTCGGGCGGGTGCAGCGTGATGATCGGCTTGCCCAGCGCGGCGGCATAGCCCGCGTCGAAGGCCGCGTTCCACTGCTTGTACTTCTCACCGAAGCGCACGACGACCACGTCGGCGTCCTCGATCAGCGTGCTGGTGCGCACCGAGTTCAGCAGCGCGCCCTTGTGGTCGTGCCAGAACGTGTCCGGCTCGCTGCCGAAGACCGCGACGCCGCAATCGTCGGAGTTCTCGTGCACCGTGATCGGCGCGGCGAAGGCCACCGGCAGGCCGGCGTCGGCGCAGCCCCGCTCGATCTGCTCGCGCCAGTCTGAGTGGATCTCGCCCGACAGATAAATCTTCCAAACCTTGTCGCTCATGGATGGCTCCCTCGCGTTTCGGATGTGTCGTTCGGTTGGCCCGGTTTATAGCAAAACGGGTTCGGACCGGCGAATCCCGCTAGCTCCGGCCGCCGGCCCCGGAAATTCCGGATGCTTCGGCGGCGATCCAGGCGAAGTAATCGGGGTTGCCCTGGCCCAGCGGGATCTCGACCACGCACGGCACGTCATAGCTGTGCAGGTCGCACACTTTCGCCGTCAGTTCGCCGACGTTCCGCGGCGTGGTCTTCAGGAGAAGAACGGTTTCCGCGTCCTCCTGCACGTCGCCCTCCCACCAGTAGAGCGAGCGCATGCCCTCGATCACGTTGGCGCAGGCCGCGAGGCGTGCGCGCACGAACGCGTCGCCGATGCTTAACGCTTCGTTAACCGTACTGCAGGTTACGTACACCAGGCTGGCATGCGTATCCGGCTCGGGACTTTCGGACATGGACAGCCTTCAGGTGTGGCGGAAACCGGAGACTCTTGGCGTGGGCGACATTGTACACTACGATCCGGCGCTTCGGCAGTCGCACGAAAGCGCCGATACGCGGGAAATCCGCGTGCGCTGGGCGATACCAACGGGTGGGGACGTAATGCCGGTGCGCAAGTACGCAGAATCGAACATCGTGGCCCTGCAGCCGCACCGCCGGCGCGGCGACCGCAAGGCGCCAGCTCGCGGCGGCCTGAGCGATGCACAACGCGCCTTCCTGGCACGCGGTCTCGAACAGCCGGGCGGGAAACTGCCGCTGTTCGACCGGGACGGGCAGAAGATCCCCGCACGCACGATCCGCAGTTGTATCAAACAGGGGCTTGCCGAACCCTGGTTCGAGAACCCGATCAAGCCCGACTGGCTGGTCTGCCGCCTCACCGACAAGGGCCGCCTCGCGCTGGGCCAATAGGATCGTACCGTGACCTGCCCCCACTGACTGGTCCGTTTTAAATGTTATTGCATCATTCTTTTGAC
>JAYPUG010000459.1:0-1936 GCA_038133965.1 Rhodospirillaceae bacterium
GACGATCTCCTGGGGAACAGGGAACGGAACCCGCGCATTTCCAAAACGCGGGAAATCGGGACTGCGCGAGCATATGATGTTTGGCCGAAGGGTCAAGTAACGCCCTGTGGAGCCGGCGGTAAAAAGGCATGTCTGCGTGCGGGAACTTCTGAGAACCAACGACCATGTCGAACTGTCTCTTTCGACGGCACTCCTCGACGATGCGGGAATCGGCCATGTCGTCCTCGACACCCATGCCTCGATCCTGGAAGGCAGCATCAGCGCGATCCCGCGCCGCCTGATGGTGCTGGACGAGGATTTCGATGCGGCACGGGTGGCGCTGGTCGATGCCGAGATCCTCGATCCGCTGCCCGGAGCGCCGGGGCCGGGATGCTGACATGACGCGCACGACCACGACACGGGACACGATCCTCGCCGGTCGTGTCCGGCTGAGCCAGCCGGCCGAGGGCTACCGCGTGTCGAACGATGCCGTGTTCCTTGCCGCATCGGTCGGGGCATCGGGCGCGGACACGGTTCTCGATGTGGGGTGCGGGGCGGGGGCGGCTTCGCTCTGTCTTGCCGCACGCCTCGCCGATGTGAGGGTGACGGGGCTCGACCTCGACCCCGAGCGCGCCGCGCTCGCGAACGAGAACGCCGTGGCGAACGGCTGGTCGGACCGGCTTGCGTTCGCCGAGGGCGATGTGGGGTCGGGGCTGCCCGAGAGTTTAGCGGGCGCGTTCGGTCATGTGATGTCGAACCCGCCCTACCTGCCGCGCGAGCGCGCCGATCTGAGGGACAGCGAGGCGGACCCGTCCGAAATCGAGACGGTGCCGCTCGGCGAATGGGTGGCCTTCATGGCCGCGTGTGCGGCGCCGGGCGGGCGGATCCAACTCGTTCACCGCGCCGACCGGATCGACGAGATCCTGGCGGCGATCCGGCCTGTTGCGGGCGATATCCGCCTGTTCCCGCTCTGGCCGAGAGACGGTGTGCCCGCGAAGCGTGTGCTGGTGGCCGCGCGGAAGGGTTCGCGCGGGCCGAGCGAGGTTCGCGCCGGCCTCGCCGTCCACGCTGCCGACGGCAGCTATACAGAGGCGGCCCGTGCGATCCTGGAGGACGCCCGGGGTATCGACCTGTAACGAATTTGCCACCGGCCCTTGATCGGGCCCGGCTCAGGGCCGATGCTCGCCCGATGAAGATTTCGCTGCCTTTCCTGCGCCGAAAGCAACCGGTGGTCGCCGTCCTGCGGCTCGATGGCGCGATCGGTCCGTCGGCGTCACGGTTCCGGTCGTCGAGCCTTGACATCCGCTCGCAGGCGGCGCGGATCGAACGCGCGTTCAAGACCAAACGGGTGCGTGCGGTGGCGCTGGTCGTGAACTCGCCCGGCGGATCGCCGGCGCAGGCCGACCTGATCGCGAAACGCATCCGCGACCTGGCCGCGGAAGAGGATGTCCCGGTGTTCGCGTTCGCCGAGGATGTCGCGGCATCGGGCGGTTACTGGCTGGCGTGCGCGGGCGACGAGATCTATGTCACGGAATCCTCGATCGTCGGATCGATCGGCGTGATCTTCTCCGGTTTCGGGTTCCAGGACCTGATCGCGCGCTACGGGGTCGAACGGCGCGTGCACACCGCGGGAGAGAACAAGGGTGCGCTCGATCCGTTCGTGGCCGAACGCGAGGACGATGTAACGCGCCTCAAGGCGGCACAGTCGGCGATCCACGACAGTTTCAAGCGCTACGTGACGGCGCGCCGTGGTGCGCGCCTGGATGCGGGTGCGCCCGACCTGTTCTCCGGCGCCTTCTGGACCGGTGTGCAGGCCGTGGATTTGGGGCTTGCGGACGGGATCGGCGATGTGCGGACGGTCATGCGCGAGAAGGTCGGCGAAAAGGTGAGGCTGGTCCCGATCATGGAACGCCGCTCGGCGCTGCGGTCGTTTCTGGGGCGCACCCTGGCGCCCCGG
>JAYPUG010000460.1:0-1932 GCA_038133965.1 Rhodospirillaceae bacterium
CTTTATATTAATAATGCCGCCGACTCGGGATTTTCTGGAAGTTAGCGGCTCTCACGAACGCAAAGGCAAACGACTCGGTCGATGGACGATGTTCTGATGGTTCTGCGCGCAGCAGGTGAGGCTACCCGGCTTCGCATTCTTTCCCTGTGTGCTGTGGGCGACCTGACGGCGGGCGAACTCACTCGTGTGCTCGGACAGAGCCAGCCGGGGGTTTCCCGCCACCTGAAACTGCTTTGCGATGCCGGTCTGCTGGAGCGCTATCAGGAAGGGGCCTGGGCATTCTTTCATCTTCCCGCCGCGGGGCGTGCCGGCGAGTTGGGCCGACTGATCATTTCCGAGCTGGATATGGACGATCCTGTTTTCGTACGCGACCGTCAGCGGCTGCGGGCGATCAACGCCGAGCGAAAGGAGCGGGCAGAGACTTACTTTCGCGAGAACGCGGCATCATGGGACCGCATCCGCGCCCTGCATGTCGATGAAACGATTGTCGAAGATGCGATCCTTGCGATGGTGCCCGAAGAGCCGCTGGATGTGTTGCTCGATATCGGAACTGGGACGGGCCGAATGCTTCAGCTTCTTGCTGGGCACGCGCACGAATGCATCGGCATCGATCAGTCGCGCGACATGCTGGCCGTGGCGCGGGAGAACCTGTCCGGAGAGCCATACCGCAATTGCACGGTGCGCCAGGCCGACATGTACCAGTTGCCCGACAATGATCGGTCCGTCGATCTCGCCATCCTGCACATGGTGCTGCATTTCGCGGACGACCCGGCGGCCGTCTTTGGAGAGGCCGCACGTGTACTGCGGCCGGGCGGGACGTTTCTGCTTGTCGATTTCGCGCCGCACGAGATGGAGGAGCTGCGCGCGCAGTTCGCTCATCGCCGCCTGGGCTTTCGTGACCGCGAGATCGAAGCCTGGGCGCAGGCAGAAGGGTTCGATGTGGCTAACACGCGCGCGTTGCCGGGTGATCCACTGACTGTGACAATCTGGTCGCTGAAAAAGTCGGCGGATGTTCCCGCTACCGCACCGACGCGGGAGGTTCGGGCCCATGGCTGACGCGCGGGCGGGGCATGCACTGCCCGATGTAAGTTTTGAATTCTTTCCGCCGAAGACGCCGGAGATGGAAGCGACGCTCTGGGACACGGTCTGCGCGCTCGCGCCGATCGGGCCGGCGTTCGTGTCTGTCACCTACGGGGCGGGCGGTTCGACGCGGGCACGCACCCATACGACGGTGGCGCGCATCGTTCGCGAGGCCGGTCTTGTTGCCGCAGCCCACCTCACTTGCGTGAACGCGGCCCGTGAAGACATCGACGATGTCGCCCGTGGATACTGGGATGCCGGCGTGCGTCATATCGTTGCGTTGCGCGGCGATCCGCCGGAGGGCGCCACACACTACGAACCCCACTCCGGCGGCTATGGGTATGCCGTAGATCTGGTCGCCGGTCTGCGGCGGGTGGCGGATTTCGAGATCTCGGTTGCAGCGTATCCTGAAACACATCCCGAAGCCGAAAGTCCACAGTTCGATCTCGACAATCTGAAGCGCAAGGTCGATGCCGGCGCGTTTGCCGGAACTGCCGGCGATCCCGCTGCACATGCTGCGGTTGCGGAGGAGGTCGCCACCCGCCAGTGCGCCGGGCTCCTCGAACACGGCGTCGATGCTTTCCATTTCTACACGTTGAACCGCGCGGCGCATGCCCACCAACCCGCAGAAGCTCGCGGGCACGCGCACCGAGCCGCCGGTGTCGGTGCCGAGCGCGATATCGACCAGCCCGCCGGCGACGGCGGCGGCGGAGCCGCTCGACGAGCCGCCCGGCACATGGCCTGGCGCGGCCGGGTTCTCGGGCGTGCCGTAGTGGGCGTTCTCGCCGAAGATGCCGCGCGACAGCTCGTCGGTGTGGGTCTTTCCCACCATTGTCGCGCCGGCGGCGACCA
>JAYPUG010000461.1:0-1931 GCA_038133965.1 Rhodospirillaceae bacterium
GGGCAGGCAATAGACCATCGGCCCGAAATGCATGCGCGAGGTGCGCTGGGCCACGGCCGACAGGAACACCGAGGGCGAGGGTGCCAGCCCGAGCGGCGTCGAATGGTGCTCGGCCAGGTGATACATGGCGAAGCCGGCGGCGTCGTAGGCCGCGATCAGGCGCAGCCGATCCTCGTAGATGGACTGGTCGGCGGCACCCGGCCGACGGTCGAGGTGATCGAAGACGCCGAATTCAACCATGATCGGAGTGCGTCAGGCGACGCGGCCGTGGCAATGCTTGAACTTCTTGCCCGATCCGCACGGGCAGGCGGCGTTGCGCGGCACCTTGCCCCAGGTCGCGGGCTCATTCGGGTCGATCTCGGCCGCCGCCTGGTTGCGAGCGGGCTGAGTTGCAGCGCCCGCCGCGGCCGGCGGCGCGGGCTGTGCGGCGCCGAACTGGCCGACGCTCGCGTGCTCGGTTTCCATCTCGCGCGGGCCCTCGGGTGCGGGCACCGGGTCGGGTACGTTCACCTGGATCTCTAGGTGGCTGAGCAGCATCGTCACGCCCTCGCGCAGCCGTGCCAGCATGTCCTGGAACATGTCGAAGGCTTCGCGCTTGTACTCGTTCAGCGGATTCTTCTGGCCGAAGGCGCGCAGCCCGATGCCCTGGCGCAGATGGTCGAGGCGCAGCAGGTGGTCCTTCCAGTACTGGTCGAGAATCTGCAGCAGCAGGTTCTTCTCGGCCATGCGCATCAGCTCTTCGCCGTAGTTGGCGACCTTCGCCGCCATGCGCTCGTCGATCATCCTCTCCAGCCGGTCGTGGATCTCGATATCGGCGATGCCTTCCTCGTTCGCCCAATCCTTGGCCGGAATGTCGAGACCGAAAACCCGCATGGCCTCCTCGTGCAGCAGGTCGGTGTCCCACTGCTCGGCGAACGCCTTTTCGGGAATGGTGCGCGCGACCAGCTCTTCCAGGACCTCGGCGCGCATGGCCTTGATCGTTTCCGACACGTCGTCGGTGCGCATCAAATCCTTGCGCTGCTCGTAGATGACCTTGCGCTGGTCGTTCATCACGTCGTCGTACTGGAGCAGCTGCTTGCGGATGTCGAAGTTGCGTGCCTCGACCTTCTGCTGTGCCTTTTCGAGCGCCTTGTTGATCCAGGGATGGACGATGGCCTCGTCCTCCTGGATGCCCAGCTTCTGGAGCATCGAGTCCATGCGCTCGGACCCGAAGATGCGCATCAGGTCGTCTTCGAGCGACAGGAAGAAACGCGACGTGCCCGGATCGCCCTGGCGGCCGGACCGGCCGCGCAGCTGGTTGTCGATGCGGCGGCTTTCGTGGCGCTCGGTGCCGATGACCATAAGGCCGCCGGCCGCGATCACCTCGTCGTGGAGCTTCTCGATCTCGGCGCGGATCTCCGCTTCCTTCGCGGCGCGCGCCGTCTCGTCCTCGATGCCTTCGAGCTCGATTTCGAGACGCATCTCCAGGTTGCCGCCGAGCTGGATGTCGGTGCCCCGGCCCGCCATGTTTGTGGCGATGGTCACCGCGCCCGGCACGCCGGCCTGGGCGATGATGTGCGCCTCGCGCTCGTGGTGGCGGGCGTTCAGGACCTCGTGGGCGATGCCGCGCTTTGTAAGTTCCTCCGAGACCTGCTCGGATTTCTCGATCGAGACCGTGCCGACCAGCACCGGCTGACGGCGTTCGACGCACTCCTCGATCAGCGTGATGATCGACTTGTACTTCTCCGATAGCGTCCGATAGACCTCGTCGTTCTGGTCGTCGCGCACCATCGGCTTGTTGGTCGGAATGTCCACGACCTCGAGCGAATAGATCTCCGCAAACTCTGCGGATTCCGTCATCGCCGTGCCGGTCATGCCTGCGAGCTTGGGATAGAGCCGGAAGTAGTTCTGGAAGGTGATCGAGGCGAGCGTCTGGTTCTCGTTCTGGATCG
>JAYPUG010000462.1:0-1929 GCA_038133965.1 Rhodospirillaceae bacterium
GGCGGCTGCCAGGGCGGCCCGAACACGGCGTCCGGCACCTTTCCGCGCCACGGTGCCAGCAATGCCAGCTCCGCGCCGGCGGGCGCGCCTTCGGGCGCCATGTCCGAGCCTGAGAACATGCTGGCGGTGCGCGCGTAGCCACCATGCAGCAGGGCCTTGTTGATCCATTCGAAATCGAAGGCCAGCGTCAGCGCCTCGCGGACCATCCGGTCGGCGAACTTCGCGCGCCGGAGGTTGAAGGCAAGGGCGTTCAGCCCCGACGGCGTGCCCGTCCGCAGCACGTCGCGTTCGATCCGGCCGTCGGCGATTGCCGGGATGTCGTACTGGGTCGCCCAGCGGGCCGCGTCGCCCTCGACGCGGAAGTCGTAGTCGCCGGCCTTGAACGCCTCGAGCGCGATGGAGGCATCGCGAAAATAGTCGAAGCGGATCTCGTCGAAATTGTGCTGGCCCGCATTCACGGCAAGCCCGTTGCCCCAGTAGGCCGGGTTCCGGCGATAGACGAGGGCGCGACCCGGCTCGACGCTTTCGAGCGTGTAGGGCCCGCTGGCGAGCGGCGGCTCGAGGGTCGTGTCGGAGAACGTCCGGCCCTCCCACCAGGCCCGCGACAGGATCGGCATGAAGCCGGCGACGAGCATCGGCAGCTCGCGGTCCGAACTGTCGGCGAAGGTGAAGCGGACCCGGCGGTCCCCGGTCTCCTCGACCCGTGCGACGCGCGACCAGGTGGCGCGGGCATTGGGCGAGCCGTTCGCCTTGAGTGTCTCCCAGCTGAAGATCACGTCGGCGACGGCAACGGGCGTGCCGTCGGAGAAGGCGGCATCGGGGTGCAGGGTGAAGGCGACCCAGCCCCGGTCGTCGGGCATGTCGATGGTCTCGGCGAGCAGGCCGTAGAGGGTGAAGGGCTCGTCGCGGCTGCGCTTGGCCAGGGTCTCGAAATAGATGCCGAAACCATGGTGGAGCCCCGCCGCGGGCTTTCCCTTGACGATGTAGGGGTTGAGGGAATCGAACGCGCCGAGCGCGTGCAGGCGCAACGTGCCGCCGCGCGGCGCCTGCGGGTTCACATAGTCGAAGTGGGTGAAGCCGGCGGGATACTTGGGCGTGCCCAGCATGGCGATGGCGTGTGCGGGCTCCGCCGCAGACTCCGTCGGCACCGCTGCAGCGAATGCGAGCGCAGCGGCGAACGCGGCCGCGAAGGTGCGGGTGCGCCGGCGGTGGCCTTCGTAATCACGCATGTGCGAACCAAACTTCGCTGATGGCGGGCGTCCGCACCGAATATACTGGTCGCGGTGATTCGAAACCGCGACGGGCGCGGCCTGGCGGCGTGAAAGGGAGATGGCCATGCGGATCGGCGTGCCCCGCGAGATCAAGAACCGCGAATACCGGGTCGGGCTGACACCGGCATCGGTGCGCGAACTCGTCCATCACGGCCACACGGTCTTCGTCGAGACCGGGGCCGGCATGGGCGCGAACTTCACCGATGCGGACTATGCCGAGGCCGGCGGCGAGATTCACGGTGATGCCGCGTCGGTGTTCGCCGATGCCGAGATGATCGTGAAGGTGAAGGAGCCCCAGCCCGGGGAGTTCGGCTTGATCCAAGAGGGCCAGATCCTGTTCACCTATCTGCACCTCGCGGCCGAGCCGGAGGTGACCCGCGCACTGATCGATGCGAAGGCCGTCGCGATTGCCTACGAGACCGTGACGGACGCACGCGGGGGCCTGCCGCTGCTGGCGCCGATGAGCGAGGTTGCGGGGCGCATGTCGGTCCAGGTGGGCGCGCACTATCTGGAGAAGGAGGTCGGCGGTCGCGGGGTGCTGCTCGGCGGTGTGCCCGGTGTGGCTGCGGCCGACGTGCTGGTCATCGGCGGCGGGGTGGCGGGGACGAACGCCGTGCGCATGGCCATGGGCATGGAGGCAAAGGTTACGGTGCTGGAC
>JAYPUG010000463.1:0-1929 GCA_038133965.1 Rhodospirillaceae bacterium
GAACGGCTCGTCGAACGAGGTGGAGCCGGTCGCGATCAGGCCGAGCTTCTCGGTAGCCATTGACAGCGCGGACAACAGCGTGAAGGGTTCGAACGATGTGGCCGTCGAGCTGCGCTTGAGCGCATCCATGGGCATGTTCAGCAACGCCAGGTGATCGGCCATGAAGAAGGCGTCGAAGCGCGCCGCCTCGAGCCGCTGGGCCAGCTTCACGATCAGCGGGAAATTGAAGTTCCCGTCCGGCGTGCCGCCGGGATAGCGCCAGGCGCCCGTGTGAATGCTGATCGGGCGCATGAACGCCGCGAGGTGCATTTTCGTCGCACTGTCCGCCATCGCCGTCTCGCCTCGTAGCCGCGTGTCCCGATCCCATCAGATAGTCTGCCGGGCGCGCCGGTCAAAACCGGCTAGATCGCCCCGAACCCCGGCGGCGGCACCCGGCGCATGGACGCCGCCTCGTAGGCCGACGCCGCCCGCAGCGAGATATCCTCCTTGCCCGGCTCGGCCCGGAACACCAGCGAGAAGGGCAGGCCCGGCTCGGGAAGCTCGGTGGCAATGTCGGAATGGTGACTTTCGTAGCGGGTGCCATCCTCCGACAGCTTGAGCACAGGGTCATAGACCGTCGTCACGAAGCCGGCGGGAATGAGGATTTCCGACAGGCCGGCATTCGGGCCATAGAGCGATTCGAGCGTCAGGTTGTTCGGCCCGCCGTCGGGCTGGTGCGCCCCGCCGATGATGCCCGGCGCCCAGGGCGTGTGCAGGCGCACGAGGCAGTCGAGCCTGTTCTCGAGGATCACCATCATGTCGATCCGGCGCAGCAGTTCGCGCAGCATGATCCGCTCGTCCACCCCCTGGCGTTCGCCCAGCGGGTTGCGCGGGTCCGCCGTTTCCTCCCAGTTGCGGAAGGCGGCGCGGTGATCGTCACCCCAGAACTTCGAACGCGCGTTCAGCTGCGCCCAGGTATCGAGCGTCTCCTCGAACCCCATCGCGGCCCAGTCGGACGAGCGCCGCATCAGGTACTGGGCGATGTGGAACTGGAAGGTGTGGGCCAGCGCCTGGGGCTGGATGTTGCGGATATCGAACGCCGCGGGCGGCGCGATCCGGCCTTCCGCCAGTCCGACGAAATAATCCATCGGCGTCATATCGCCCGAGCCGAAGGTCTTGCCCGGCGCGAACTCGGTGGGCCGGATCGCCGCGGCGAACTCGGGATAGAGCGGCTCGCCGCCGGGCGTCAGCCGGAACATCAGGTTCGGCATGAAGATGCCCACCATGCGGCACAGCGCGGTGCGGAAATCGACCGTCATCTGCTCGCAGTCGGGGTCGGGCGTCCAGCGCGGGTGCGCGGATTCGACCAGCGTCGCGCCCAGCTTGCCCGCCAGCACCGCCTTGACCTCCGCGGCCGCCGCGGCGGTGATCGGCTCCTCGGTCTTCGAATCGGGGTTCGTAATCATCGATTCCCGGATCACGCCGATACGCATGCCCGCGAGCGCGCCCGGTGCGCCGCCCGCAATGTGCGCGGCATAGCTGTCGAGCACGCCCGAGCGCGGCACCGCCGTCCACGGATCGCGCGGATCGTAGTAACCGTCCTCCGGATCCTTCAGCGCGTCGAGCACCTTCGCCGAATCCTCGACCCGGCGGCACAGGATGCCCGTGCGGTCGCACTGGATGTCCGCGCCGATGGCGTTGCCGTGGAACGAGATCATCGCCTTGTGGGGCAGGATCAGCGCGACCGAGTTGTGGTTCGCGGGACCGCGGGTCGAGGCCCGCGTCTCCTCGCCCAGGCTCGCCATCACCAGGTTCGCCGAGACTGACACACCCGAGCCCGAGGACGAGCCCAGCGAGGCCGCGCGCGTCGTGTCATAGGGGTTCGCGGGATTCCCCGCCCAGGTCGAGCGCTGGTAGCCGACCGTCGAGGGCAGCACCTTGTCGGGCTCG
>JAYPUG010000464.1:0-1927 GCA_038133965.1 Rhodospirillaceae bacterium
GTACCCCAACCCGTGGCCCAGGGCAGCTTCGGCGAGGGGCTGCGCGACCAGCTTCTCGATGCCGCGGCGGCCGGCAACACGGCAAAGATCGCCGAGCTGCTGTCGCGCGGCGCCGACCTCGAGGGCAACGACACATCGGGCCGCACGGCGGTCATCAACGCGGCATGGCGCGGCCGCGCCGAGGTCGTCGATCTGCTGATCGCGCTCGGCGCCGATTTCAACGTGACCGACTACGAGGGCCGCACGGCCGTGTCGTGGGCGGCCAGCAACGGCCATGAACAGATCGTACAGACACTGCTCCTCGCCGGCGCACGGCCGAACATCGTGGACGGCGACGGACCGACCCCGATCATGCGTGCGGCGTGGAACGGCCACGAAAAGGTCGTCCGCGCGCTCATCGACGCCGGCGCGGACCTTTCGACGACCGACAAGGAAGGACGGTCCGTGCTCGATCTTGCGAACGATGGCGGCCACGCTGAGATCGTGCGAATCCTGCGTGCGTTCGGCGCCTGACGCGCCCGGCTCAGCGCAACTCGATACGGTGCGCGAAGGCGTCGCCGTCCGTGAACGTGATCTGTTCGAAGCCCAGGAGCTTCGCCAGATCGAAGAAGGTATAGCGGTCGGCACCCGCCTGATCGCGGAAGAACTGCGTGTCGCGCGCAACGGCGGTCATCATCGCGAACAGGGCACGGGCCCGGTACAGCGTGTTGTAGCTGTTCTCCGTGACGCTCGTGACGATCAGCTTCTCCGCCTCGACGCCCTTCGCGAACACGGCGAACTGCGGCGGATAGGGATTCTTCAGCATTTCGTTGGTCAGCACCGTGACGAACCCGATGCGGCGCAACCGGTCGCTGCCCGGCAATGGGGCGACGCGCGCATCGTACACCTCGGACGTCTGCGGTTCGGGATAGTAGTACCCGGCATGCCGGTCCTGCGCGTGCGCACGCGGCGCGACGGCGAGCACGGCCCAGGCGGCGAGTGCCACGGTCAAGGCAAGCAATGGGCGGGACCGGGCCATCTGTATTCCTCCGAACGGTTCAACCTGACACCTAGGCGGCGCGCCGTGGCCATGACAACCGCTGGTCCATAGGCGTGCGGGACCGTATATACTTGGTATTCGCCGGCCGCGCGGCCACCAAGACAACGCGCACATGATCGTGTCCGACCCCGCAACCACTTCCGAGCCCCAGATCAGCGCCGAACGCATCGCGTTCGTGGCAGCCGATTTCGACGCCGCGCAGGACGCGCTGCGTGAGCTCTCCGATGTCTATCCCGCCGTCACGCCCGAAGATGCCGACGTCATCGTCGCACTCGGCGGGGACGGTTTCGTGCTGCAGACCCTGCGGCGCTACATCGAGAGCGGAGTTCCCGTATTCGGCCTGAACCGCGGATCGGTCGGTTTCCTGATGAACGAATACCGGCCCGACGCGCTGCGCGAACGCCTCCGGCGCGCGCAGGCTGTCACGCTCTATCCGCTGCTCATGATTGCCAGGACGGAGGACGGCAAGGTCCACGAATCCCTCGCGATCAACGAGGTCTCGCTGCTGCGCGAGACCTACCAGGCGGCAAAGCTGGAAATCCTGGTCGATGGCGTCGTGCGCATGCCCGAGCTGATCTGCGATGGCGCACTGGTTTCCACACCGGCGGGCAGCACAGCCTACAATCTGTCGGCGCACGGGCCGATCATCCCCCTGAGCGCCGAGATCCTGGCGCTCACGCCAATCAGCGCGTTCCGGCCACGACGCTGGCGCGGTGCACTCCTGCCGCACCAGGCGGAGGTCGTATTCCGCATCCACGACGGCAAGAAACGCCCGGTCAGCGCCACCGCCGACGACTTCGAGGTCCGCGGCGTGACCGAAGTGGCGATCCGCGAGGACCGGACGCGCAGTTTCCGGCTGTTGTTCGAGCCCGAGACGCCTCTCGAAGA
>JAYPUG010000465.1:0-1922 GCA_038133965.1 Rhodospirillaceae bacterium
TTGCGGGTCCTGATCCTTCGGGATCGTCGCGTTCGTCTTGCCGTGCTTGACGTAGGGGCCGTAGCGCCCGTCATAGACCGCGACGGGCTTCTCGTCATCGGGATGGGTGCCAAGCTCCTTGATCGGCGCGGCGCGGCCCCGCCGTCCCTTGCCCTTTTCGGCAAGGACGGTGACGGCGCGGTTCAGGCCGACGGTCAGGACCTCGCGGGGTTCGGGTAGCGAGGCATAGACACTGCCGTGCTTCACGTAGGGGCCGTAGCGGCCGATGCCGGCCTGGATAACGACCCCGTCTTCGGGGTGGGGGCCGATGTCGCGCGGCAGGGCCAGAAGTTTCAGGGCCGTTTCCAGGTCGATCTCTTCGATCGAATAGCCGTCGGGGATCGAGGCGCGTTTGGGCTTCGTCGCCTTCTTGCCTTCGCCCTCCGGCTCGCCGAGCTGTACGTAGAGCCCGTACGGACCCTTGCGCAGCGTGACGTCCTTGCCGGTATCGGGATCGTTGCCCAGTTCCTTGGGCCCGTTTGCCAGGTCGGCTGCACCGTCGTCCTCGGCGCCGTCCACGGCGAGCTTGCGCGTGTATTTGCACTCCGGATAGCTGGAGCAACCCACGAACGGGCCATGACGCCCAATGCGCAGGCCCAGGCGCCCCTCGTTGCAGGCCGGGCATAGGCGGCTGTCGGAGCCGTCCTCGCGGGTGGGGAAAAAGTGTGGTCCCAGTTCCTCGTCGAGCGCGTCCAGGACCGTGCGCACGCGCAATTCCGTGGTGCCTTCCACGGCTTCGGAGAAATCGCGCCAGAAATCGCGAAGCACCGTTTTCCAGTCGATCCGTCCGCCCGAGATGTCGTCGAGGCGCTCCTCCATGCGCGCGGTGAAGTCGTACTCCACGTAGCGCTCGAAGAAGCTCGACAGGAAGCTCGTCACAAGCCGGCCCTGGTCCTCGGGCACGAAGCGCTTGCGGTCCAGCTGGACGTATTTGCGGTCCTGCAGGACCTGAATGATCGACGCATATGTGGAGGGGCGGCCGATCCCCAGTTCCTCTAGCGACTTGACGAGGCTCGCTTCCGAATAGCGCGGCGGCGGCTGGGTGAAATGCTGCTCGGGCGAGACCTGGCGCACGCCGGCGGCTTCGCCCTCGTTCAGCGGGGGCAGGCGCCGCTCGTCGTCGGATTCCGTGCTTTCGCCGTCGTTGTTGGCAGGTTCGTCCCTGTCCTCGCGGTAGAGCTTGAGGAAGCCGTCGAAGGCGATGGTCTGGCCGTTGGCGCGCAGCGCGAGGGCGCCGTCTGCCGAGCGCATATCCACGGCGACCCGGTCGATCTGGGCCTCGGCCATCTCGGATGCCACGGTGCGGCGCCAGATCAGCTCGTAGAGTCGCATCAGGTCCGTGTCGAGGACCGATTTCAGGGAGGCCGGCCGCCGGAACAGGTCGGTCGGACGGATCGCTTCGTGCGCTTCCTGGGCGTTCTTGGCCCGGGTGCGATAAACGCGCGGCTTTTCAGGCAGGTAGTCGCCGCCGAAATCCTGGTCGATCAGGTCGCGGCAGGCGCCGATGGCCTCCTGGCTCAACGTGACGCTGTCGGTTCGCATGTAGGTGATGAGACCGACCGTTTCGCCGTCGATCTCCACGCCTTCATAGAGCCGCTGGGCGACGCGCATCGTCTGGGACGCGCCGAACCCGAGCTTGCGCGAGGCTTCCTGTTGCAGCGTCGAGGTCGTGAAGGGCGGCTGCGGGTTGCGCCGGGTGCGCTTCTTTTCGATCGAGGCGATCTTGAAGCTGGCCGCCTCGACCTCGCTCTTCGCCGCATTTGCGGTGCCTTCGTCGGCGATATCGAAGCGCTCGAGCTTCTTGCCGTTCCGCTCAACGAGCCGGGCATCGAACGGCGCGCCCTGGGCGCTGTCGAGGCCGACCTCGATCGACCAGTATTCGC
>JAYPUG010000466.1:0-1912 GCA_038133965.1 Rhodospirillaceae bacterium
CTTCGCAAGCGCGCGGCCGGTCCTCGAGGCGATGGGGAAGAACATCTTCCACGCAGGCGATGCCGGCGCGGGCCAGGGGGCCAAGGTGTGCAACAACCTGATGCTGGCGATCCAGATGATCGCGGTGTCCGAGGGGTTCGGCCTTGCCGAGAGGCTGGGGCTCGACGCCCAGAGCCTCTTCGACATTGCCTCGACCGCGACAAGCCAGTGCTGGGCGATGACGAGCTACTGCCCCGTGCCGGGACCGGTGCCCACATCGCCCGCCAACCGCGATTACGCGGCCGGGTTCACCGTCGCGATGATGCTGAAGGACCTGAAGCTGTCACAGGAAGCGGCCGGAACCGCGGGCGCGAACACCCCGCTCGGCGCGCACGCGACCGAAATCTACGACGCCTACGCGGCGGCGGGGAACGAGGATCTCGATTTCTCGGCGATCATCCGGCACATCACGGGCGGGTGACGCGCCGGTTAGGGGGAAAGAGGGCTAGCTGACCGCGACGGAGCGCTTGCGGCAGCTGCCGCACAGACGGTTGTGCCAGCCTTCGCTTTCGAACTTGTTGCCGCAAACCATGCAATTGCGTTCGCGCGGCGCGTCGCCTTCGGCGCGGCTCAAACCCACGAACTCGGCCTCCGACGTATCGACGGCCTGGGACTTGTTGCTCTCGACCTCAGTTCTCATGGCACTCACGGGTCCACTCCTCTCGCGATAACGGCCCATCCGGGCCGCGGCACGCATCCGTACGGACGGAACGGCTTCTGGAGGCCGTTTCCGTGTCGAACACTCCCTTGTCCGGTGCGTCGGCTCACATCGGCGAATTCGTTGCGCCCCGATGGGCGTTCCGGCTTAAAATATTGAAAAAGCCGAAATATTCGCTCGCAGCCTTTGCGCCAGGCTCCGCGGTCGCGGTCCCTGTAAAAAAGGGCAGAATGGGCAAAAAGTCAATGCGACATTGTCGCATCGCTGTATACGGAAAGAGTCATGGTTAACGGACCGGAGTTCGATTTCATCATTGTCGGGGCGGGCAGCGCGGGATGTGTGCTGGCCAACCGGTTGAGCGCCGATCCGGATATCCGGGTGCTTCTGCTCGAAGCCGGGCCGCGAGACAGCCATCCGTTCATCCATATTCCCGTCGGTCCCGCGCGGATCATCCCCAAGTCGAAGTACAACTGGAAGTTCGAAACCGAGCCCCAGGAACACCTGGCGGGCCGGCAGATTCAGTGGCCGCGGGGAAAGACCCTGGGCGGTTCCTCCTCGATCAACGGCATGATCTACATCCGCGGTCATGCGCGCGACTACGATTCGTGGCGCCAGATGGGGCTGCCCGGCTGGTCGTTCGACGACGTGCTGCCCTACTTCCGGCGCGCCGAAGGAAATGTGCGCGGAGAAGACGCGTATCACGGCGGGGACGGTCCCCTGATCGTCAGCGAGGCGGCCCACGCGCATCCGATCTTCGATGCCTTCGTGGCCGCGGGTGCAGAAGCCGGCTATCCCGTGAACAACGACTTCAACGGGCCCGAGCAGGAAGGCTTCGGGCGCTACCAGTTCACGATCCGCAACGCCCGGCGCTGGAGCGCGGCCGCGGCCTATCTCCGGCCCGCGATGGAGCGGCCGAACCTGACGGTCGAAACGGGCGCACTGAGCGAGAACTTGGTGTTCGAGGCCGGCCGTGCGGTGGGCGTGCGGTACCGGCAGGGCGGAACACAGAGAACGGCACGTGCGGAACGCGAGGTCATCCTGTCGGGCGGCGCCATCAACTCTCCCCAGCTCCTGATGCTGTCGGGCATCGGACCCGCCGACGAACTGGCGGCGCTCGGCATCGCGCCGCTCCTCGACCGGCGCGACGTCGGGCGAAACCTGCAGGATCATCTGCGCGTCGCCACGGTCCATGCATCGGCCGTCGATACACTGACC
>JAYPUG010000467.1:0-1910 GCA_038133965.1 Rhodospirillaceae bacterium
TCGACCAAGCCCTGGTTGAGCACGAGACGCCGGAAATTCGGTTTGTGGAACTGGATGCCCGCGAGCGCTTCGACCGTGCGCTGGAGTTGCAGGAACGTGAAGCGCGGCGGCATCAGTTCGAACACGACCGGCCGGTACTTGATCTTTCCGCGTAGCCGCGAAATTCCCGTCGCGAGGATGCGCCGGTGATCGGCCTCGAGCGAATCGGCTTCGGCGATTGCGGCTTCGCGGGGCGCCCAGCAGGGGGCGCCGTCGCGATGGGCCTCGGGGACCAGTCCGATCTCGTAGAGCAGTTCGTAACGTTCGAGCGTGAGTTCCTCGTTCCAACCGCTGGCGGAGTCTCCGAACGCCAGGCGTGCGCGATCACGGCGCTTCTTCGCATCGTCGTCCGGTGCCTCGGCGGTCCAGCCGGCGATGGCCTCGCGGATGCGCGACAGGACCGCCGGTTCGCCGGCGCGCCAGTCTTCCCAGGGGAAGTACCTGTACCAGTCGTGCCAGTCGCCTGTATCGGCACGGCGTGCCCGGCCCTCACGAACCAGCGCGAGGTAGCCGATCGACAGAGCTCTTTCGCGTTGTCCGCGTGCGCTGGCGTGGCGGTTGATGTCACCGAACGTATAGAGCTGCTCGACATAGCCGAGCCGGTCGCCGGTGAGGGTTTCCACCCGGGCTCGCAGGCCCGCCTCGAGGGTCCGGTGTTCCGGGGTGAGGGGGCCGGACGGGAGCGCGGCCGTTCCACCGCTCGCGGGTTCGAGGACGAGAATACGCGGGCCGTCGGGGGAGGCGGACACGATCACCGCGCCGAGCTCGACGGACACGGCTTCGGTTCCTCTGGCTGTATCGGTACGTAGCCGCGATGCGCTTTTTCTGTTCAAGGCCCGGATCCCCGAAGCGTAGCTCAGGCGCTAGTCATATCCGTTTCGTGGCCGCAGGTCACATGCGGGGCGGCTGCGGTCGGTGCGTCCGTTCAGCTTTCGATTTCGCGCGGGCGCACGAACGCGGCAAGTCGCGCGCCGTCGGCGCTCAGGGTCTCCCATGTGTCGCCCGCCAGATCGAAGACCGCGAGGCCGGCGGTCGGGAACCCGCGAAGCAGATCGCGCATGGCTTCGGCGTCCGGGTTCGGGCCGGCGAGCATCCGCGCGAGTTCCTCGATGCCGGGGTTGTGGCCGACGAGGATGGCCGTCGCCGTGTCTGCCGGCAGCGCCTCGAGATGCGCAAGCACTGTTCCCGGCGATGCGAGGTAAAGAGCATTCTCGATGTGGGCAGGGATCTCCCGGTCCAGAGCCCCGCACAACATCTGCCAGGTCTGCCGGGTGCGGACGGCTTCCGACACCAATGCGTGGTCCGGCACAAGGTCGTGCTGCGAAAGCCAGTCGGCGATCCCGCGCGTGGCCTTGCGTCCACGCTTCGCGAGGGTGCGCTCGAAATCGTTCTGGCCGTCCTCGCTCCAGTCGGCCTCGCCATGGCGCAGCAGAAGCAGGCGTTTCATGATTTCCGCTGTCTTCGTTGTCTCGGTTCGAACCTATCGGATGCGTCTGACTCGTGCATGTCGGAAGCCCGGAACGGGCCCGAAACAGGGAGCAGAAAAAATATTGTGCAGCGCAACCAATTCGATTGACTTGCACCGTGCCGGGGCTATATGAACCCGCATCGCAGGCGCGCGATTCGTTTGGCATTTTCTCGCGTCGCACCGCTTGCGAGCCGGTTGTTCAAAAGCTGTCCGGACAGGTCAAAAAAGCGTTTGACTTGATCGTTCGGTGGACGTACAACCCGCCCTCGCTGCCCGGCAAGGGGTTCTGCCCCCGCTGGGAAGCTCTGCAAAATGCCGCGTAGGTTCGCTTCGCAAGCGGAGCGAAACACGGCTTCTGCGCTGTTGGACATTGTGAATACCTGAAGAAGGGATGCGCAGGCGG
>JAYPUG010000468.1:0-1901 GCA_038133965.1 Rhodospirillaceae bacterium
GCCATGGCGAGCGAACGGATGCGCTCGGGCGCCTTCAGCGCCATGTGCTGGGCCACCGCACCGCCCATCGAACGGCCGACGATATGGGCGCGGTCGATGTCGAGCGCGTCCATCAGGCCGAGGGTCGCGTCGGCCAGGTCGGCCGTCCCCGCCGCCTCGCTGACCAGCGTGCTGTCGCCCGAACCGGGATTGTCGAAGGCAATGACGCGGTAGCTGTCCTTCAGCGCGGCGACCTGCGGCAACCACGCCGTGTGATCGCCGGCCAGCCCGTGGATCAGGACGACCGGGTCGCCGTCGCCCGCCTCGATATAGTGGATGTCGAAACGCCCGGTGTTCACGATCGGCATGATTGCCCCCTCTGGAATGAAAAACGCCGCGGACCGGTTCGGGTGCGCGGCGCCTTTCGTGTTGATCGAGCGGCGCGATCAGCGAATGCGATCGCCGTTCGCGGCGAACAGGAAGATCGCTTCGTCGGGGAAGCCAACCTGCACCTGCTCGTGGCGGTTGACCGCCTGGGTGCCCTCGACGACCGCTACGAACGGACGGTCCGCGCCGGTCTCGAAGTACAGCAACGTGTCCTTGCCCAGTGGCTCGACAAGGTCGACGTTCCGGATGATCGATGCGCCGCCGCCGTCCGAACCGATCCGCACATTCTCCGGGCGGATACCCAGCGTGCCCTTGCCCGGTGCCGTTGCACTGTACTTGGCGGGCAGGGGGATATCGAACTGGGGGCTCTTGAACTCGAGGCCCGAACCACTCTGTACGAATTCGCCCTCGACCAGATTCATGGCCGGGTTGCCGAAGAAGTCTGCGACGAAATAGGAAACCGGGTCGCCGTAAATTTCGAGGGGAGAGCCCATCTGGACGATGTTGCCCTGGTTCATCACCACGATCCGATCGGCCAGGGTCATGGCCTCTTCCTGGTCGTGGGTCACGTAGATGAAGGTCTTCTGAAGTTCATCGTGCAACCGGTCGCACTCGGCACGCAGTTCCCGGCGGAGCTTGGCGTCCAGGCTCGACAGCGGCTCGTCGAGCAGGAAGTTCGACGGTTCGGTGACCAGGGTGCGCGCCAGTGCGATACGTTGGCTCTCGCCACCCGAGCACTGCGCCGGCATCTTGCCGAGCAGGTGGGTAATGCGGACCAGCTCCGAGACCTCTTGCACCTTGCGGGCCTGCTCGTCGGAAGGGACCTTCTTCATCCGCAGGCCGAAGGCGATGTTGTCGGCAACGGTCTTGTGCGGGAACAGGGCATGGCTCTGGAACACCATGCCCAGATCGCGGTCGCGCGGTTCCTTTTCGTTCACCAGGTCCCCGTTGATCCGGATTTCTCCGTTGGTGGGGTCCTCGAAGCCGGCGATCATGCGCAGGGTCGTGGTTTTGCCGCAGCCCGACGGTCCGACGAAAACGATGAACTCGCCATCGTCGATCGTCAGGTTCATGTCGTTGACGGCAACGACGCTGCCGTACTCCTTACGCAGGTTTACGAGTTCGATCCGAGACACGTCCCGACTACCTCCTCACCATTCCAAAGCTGAATCCGCGCGCCAGATGCTTGCGGATGATCAGGCCGACCGCGATGAGAGGCAGGGTGATTCCCACCGACAGCGCGGCCTGACGGCCATAAACGCGTCCCTCGGTCGAGCCCTGGTACTTCGAGAGCTCGATCGGGAGTGTGATGACTTCCGTTTTCGACAGGAGCAGCGCCAGCAGATACTCGCTCCATGTCAAAATGAGAATGAACAGGAATGTCGCAACCAGCCCGGATCTGACGAGCGGCAGGACGACTTCCCAGATCGTTCGCCAGCGGCTGGCACCGAGAATCTCGGCCGCTTGTTCCATCTCGCGCGGAACCTCGTCGATGAAGCTCTTCGACATCCAGACCGCATAGGGCAGGGTGGTCA
>JAYPUG010000469.1:0-1886 GCA_038133965.1 Rhodospirillaceae bacterium
CGGCTCGTCCGCCTCGTCGGACCGTCTCGAGCAAAGCTGATCGCCGGCCTGTGCCGCCGCGTGGATGCTGCGACCGCGCTGGAGTGGGGGCTGTGCGAGGCGGTGGCGGACGACACGCTGGCGGCGGCGCTCGACATGGCAGCCGAGATCACCGACAAGCCGCGGGTCGCCCAGCAGATGGTGAAGGAAGCCGTGAACCGGCTCGCGCCGGGGCCCGATACGGCGACGCTGGAGCAGGACCAGGTGCTGCTCAACATGACCGACCCCGATACGCGCGCCGCGCAGGACGCGGCGGTGCGGCGCATGCGCGGCGACTGATCGCCGCCCGGGCACGCCGCCTGGTACCCGGCGCCTCCCGACAGACCGCAAAGTTCGCCTTGAACTCGCCTTGTTCGGGCGCAATCATGTCTTATAGAAGAGTGTTGCGCGTCCCCTCGGGGGATTGCGCCGAACGACCGGGCGGACAGGCCGCTCGAAATGTGGGAATTCGCCCACGCAGCGATTGCAAGGCCGGTCCGTTTCGATTACACAAAAAGAAAAAAGTACGTACTTTTGTGATCTTTGTGCGTGAACCTAGGGAGAGGAAAATCGATGCACCCCATCCGTAAACACATTCTGGCCGGCGCCGTTTCGGCGTTTGCCATGCTTGCCGCCGGCACGGCGGTTCAGGCCGACGGTCACATGGCCGGTCTCAATGACACTGAGAAGGCGCTCGCGCCACTCGCCAAGGCTGAAGGCGCGGTGACGATCATTCACCCGCTGTTCTCCGACCGTACGGGCACCCGTATGGCCGAGGCGTTCAAGAAGCGTTATGGCCTCGGTGACGACTTCCAGTTCAACAGCCTGCGCAAGGGCACGGGCGCGACGGTTGCCCAGGTCCGCCAGGAGATCCAGGCCGGCAAGTTCACCGTTGACCTGATCCTGGTTCACTCGCCGGCCTTCTTCGCACAGGCGGCGGAGCGCGGCGCGTTCCTCGAGCTCGACTCGGAAAACTGGGCCGACAGCACCAAGCTGGTCGAAGCGGCGGGTCAGTTCTCGAGCTACCCGCACGTCGTGACGCCGCTGGCCTACACGTTCCAGCCGGTCTGGAACGCATCGTGCCCGGGCATGGAGAACTTCTCCATCTCGTCCTACGCCGACGCCTACGGCCCCGGCCTCATGGGCAAGACGATCTCGTCGGATATCACCAAGTCGTTCACCTACACCAATACGGTGATTGCGCTCGGCCGTGCCGGTGCCGTCGACTTCCCGAAGTTCTGGCCGGAACTGGCCAAGACCGACCCGGTTGTGGACTTCCGCACCGAGCCGAAGATGCAGATGGTCATCTCGTGCCAGCGTCCGGTGGACATGTGGAACCTGTCGGGCCGCGTCTATCAGAACGTGCTGAAGCAGCCCGATCTGGCTGGCAAGCTCAAGATCGGCTCGTTCAAGGAAGGCCAGGTCATGCTGGGCAACCAGGTCGGCGTGCTGAAGGGTGCCGAGCATCCGAATGCCGGCAAGCTGCTGGTCGAGTTCCTGCTCTCCAAGGATGGTTCGGACATCTTCGTCGAGGGCGAAGCGGTCTACAGCTTCCGCGATGGCTACACGCCGCCTGAGGTCGTGAAGCCGTATCTGATGGACCTGTCGCAGCACAAGCTCATCGGCATGGCCGACTGGGTGAGTGCCGTCAAGGAATACAATGACGTGCGCGGCATCTGGCAGGAAAACTTCCGCTAGGCCGTACGCCTGACCGGCCGGGCGGGGCGGTCGCGCCGCGCCCGCCGGGTATTCAGGAGTGCTTTTCCTGTACCCAGTCGGGGGGGGGGTGGTGACCCCCCCCCCCCCCGGGAGGGGCCGGGGCCGCCCGGGCCGCGGCCTCCGCCGGGTCCGTGCATTTCGCCTTGAGG
>JAYPUG010000470.1:0-1882 GCA_038133965.1 Rhodospirillaceae bacterium
ACTGCGCGTGCACGTCCGGGTGCGCGCCGTAGCCCGCGCCCGCGACCGTCAGCGAAAGCGCGCGGTCGGGGTACCGGAACCCGAAATGCAGCGCCGCAAACCCGCCCATGGAAAGCCCCACGATGTGCGCCTTGTCGATTTTCAGCGCGTCGAGCACGGCGAGGATGTCGTCCACCGCGCGGAACTGGCCGTACATCCCGACGTCCTCGGGCACGTCCGAGGGCGGATAGCCGCGCGCGTTGAAGGCGATGGCGCGGTAGTTGCGGGCGAAGAAGCGCAGCTGCGGGTCCCAGCTGCGGATGTCGCCGCCGAACTCGTGGGCGAACACAACCGGTGTGCCGCTGCCGTGCTCCTCGACCCAGAGCTTCACGCCGTCGTCGGTGGTGATGTGGGGCATGTCTCTCTCCCTACTTCTTCTTTTCGAGGCTCGCGAGCAGGGCCTCGATGGCCGTGTCGTGCTCGGGCGTGTGATGCGCCAGCGCCTGGAAGGCGGCGGCCATGTCGAGCACGGTCTCGATCCGCGAATGCATGCCCTCGCGCAGCAGCTTCTTGGACATGCGCAGTGAATGCCCCGGGTTGGCGGCGATCCGTCCGGCCAGGATGTGCGCCTCGTCCATCAGGCTGTCGGCCGGCACCACCTTCGAGACCAGCCCGCAGGCCAGCGCCTCCTGCGCGTCGATCATGTCGCCGGTGAAGGTCATCTCCGCGGCCTTCGACAGGCCGACCAGCTTGGGCAGAAGGAACGCCCCGCCGTCGCCCGAGATGATGCCCAGCTTGGCGAAGCTCTCGGCGAAGCGCGCGCGCTCGGACGCGATGCGGATGTCGCACATGCAGGCGAGGTCGCAGCCCGCGCCGACGGCCGCGCCGTTCACCGCCGCGATGGTCGGCACCTCGAGGTTCCACAGAGTCAGCGGGATGTTGTGGATGTCGCGCTTGTAGTTGTTGCGCACCTCGTAGGGGCCGCCCGCCGACAGGCCCTTGCGGTCGCGCATGTCCTTGACGTTGCCGCCGGCCGAGAACGCGCTGCCCGCGCCGGTCAGGATCACGCACTTCACGCTGTCGTCGCGCGAAATCCGGTCGGTCGCGTCCACGAACGAACGGTACTGCTCGTCGCCCGACAGCGGGTTGCGCGCGTCCGGCTGGTTCATGGTCAGGGTGACGACCGCGCCGTCCTGCTCGTAGATCAGAAAATCACTCATTCGGTTCCTCCGCCCGGGGCCTCCTCGAAGGCCTTCTTCGTTGAAGCTTGCTAGCATATTCCGGCGTGGCCGCTAAGCTGGCCCCTCATGCTCCTGTCCGCGCGAAGCCGTAGCGTCGCTTCGGTGATGGCAGGCTGGGACGGTCCTGCAGGCGTCCTCGGCATGAGAATTTGATGCTTGGCCTCACCCTGAGGAGCCCGCCGAAGCCTTCGGCGAAGGTGGGCGTCTCGAAGGGCGAGGCCAGACGGGGAGAGGAACGTTGCAACCGTTTTCGTTCGAGCCGCGCGAACTGCCGCCGGAGGCCGAGGCCCTCCGCGCAGACTTGCGCGCGTTCCTCGCCGAGAACCTGGCGGGGTTCCCGCCGGTGGACCGCGCGCGCTCCTGGGTCGGGTTCGATGCCGACTTCTCGCGCAAGCTGGGCGAACGCGGTTGGCTGGGCATGACCTGGCCCGCGCCCTGGGGAGCCGGCCGGTCGGCGCTGGAGCGCTATGTGGTCATCGAAGAGCTGCTGGCCGCCGGCGCGCCCGTCGCCGCCCACTGGATCGCCGAGCGCCAGTCCGGGCCGCTCCTGCTGAAGTTCGGCACCGAAGAACAGCAGGCGGCGTTCCTGCCCGGCATCGCGGCGGGCGAGACCTACTTCTGCATCGGCATGAGCGAGCCGGATTCGGGCTCCGACCTGGCCT
>JAYPUG010000471.1:0-1876 GCA_038133965.1 Rhodospirillaceae bacterium
GCGCGCGCCGGTGATTCCCTCGCGCGAGAGCACTTTGGTCTTGTCGAAATCCACGCCGCGCCCGCGCGCGGCCGCCTCGCCCAGCGACAGCGCGGTGCCCGAGGGCGCATCGACCTTGTGGTGGTGATGCATCTCGACGATCTCGATGTCGAAGTCGGCGCCCAGCGCACGCGCCACCTGCTCGGTCAGCGCAAAGAGAAGGTTCACCCCGCTCGACATGTTCGACGCCCAGACCACGGGCACCTTCGCCGCCGCCGCATCGAGCGCGGCGCGGTGCACTTCCTCCAGTCCCGTGGTGCCGGCCACGAAGGCGCAGCCGGCCTCGGCCGCCATCGCGGCATGGGCCGCCGTCGCGTCAGGCGCCGTGAAGTCGATCACGACATCGGCGGCGGCGAACACCGCGGCCGCATCGTTGGTGATCGCCACGCCGGTCGCGCCGCTGCCCGCCAGCACGCCCGGATCCGCACCCGTATGGGGCGAGCCGGCGGCCTCGCTGGCCGATGCCAGGACGGCGCCCTCGGTCTCTGCCACGACGCGCACGAGCATCTGGCCCATGCGCCCGCCCGCACCGACAATTCCGATCTTGCGTTGGTTCGCCATGTCGTTCCCCTCGCGCAGCTTCTCGCGCGCGGGCGAACATACAGGGATTGCACGAAAACGGGAACGCGCAGACGCGGCCCCTTCTTCCTGCGGCGCGCCCTATTCCTTCAGGTCGTCCCAGAACTCCTTCACCTTGGTGAAGAAGCCCTCGGATTCCGGGCTGTGGGCCGTCGAGCCGCCGCCTGAATCGGCGAACTGCTTGAGCAGGCCGCGCTGTTCCTTGGTCAGGTTCACCGGGGTCTCGATCTGGGCCTGGACGTACATGTCGCCGCGCGCGCTCGAGCGCAGCACCGACATGCCCTTGCCGCGCAGGCGGAACTGCTGGCCGGTCTGGGTGCCCGCCGGGATGTTCACACGCGCACGCGCGCCATCGACCGTGGGCACCTCGATCGAGCCGCCCAGCGCCGCCGTGGTCATCGGGATCGGAACCCGGCACTGGATGTCGGCGCCGTCGCGCCGGAAGAAGCGGTGCGGCCGGATCGTCACGAAGATATAGAGGTCGCCCGGCGGGCCGCCGCGCAGCCCCGCCTCGCCCTCGCCCGCCACGCGGATGCGCGTGCCGTCCTCGATGCCGGCGGGGATATTCACCGACAGGGTCTTTTCCCTGTTCGTCCGCCCCGAGCCCGCGCACGAGCCGCACGGGTTGTCGATCACCCGCCCCGCGCCGTGGCAGGTCGGGCAGGTCCGCTCGACGGTGAAGAAACCCTGCTGCGCGCGCACCTTGCCCGCGCCCTGGCAAGACGGACAGGTTACCGGGCTGGCGCCGCCCGCCGCACCCGAACCCTGGCATTCCTCGCAGGCCGCGGACGCGTTGACCTTCACCTTGGTCTGGCGACCCTTAAAGGCGTCTCCCAGGTTGACGTCGAGGTTGTAGCGCAGGTCCGAGCCGCGCGTGCTCGACTGGCGGCGCCCGCCGCCGCCGCGGCCGCCCATGAACTCCCCGAACATCTCGTCGAAGATGTCGGCGAAGCCGCCTGCGCCCGAGAAATCGAAGCCGCCGCCACCCGGGCCGGGACCGCCGCCCTGCTCGAAGGCGGCATGGCCGAAGCGGTCGTAGGCCGCGCGCTTCTCGTCGTCCTTCAGGACGTCGTAGGCCTGGTTGACCTCCTTGAAGCGCTGTTCGGCCTCCGAATCGCCGGGATTGCGGTCGGGGTGCAGCTCCTTGGCGAGCCGCCGGTAGGCGCTCTTGATCGCCGCGGCATCCGCACCGCGCTCGACCCCCAGCGTTTCGTAGAAATCTCTATCGGCCATCGACGTTCACCGCCCCTTCAACCGG
>JAYPUG010000472.1:0-1870 GCA_038133965.1 Rhodospirillaceae bacterium
ATGATGAGCAGCGCCGTGATCAGCAGAACCCCCACGATTTTCATGGCGATGGCGATCACCACCGCCATCAGGAGCATGAAAACGAGGTTCGCGCGTTCGGGGTGCAACCCTTCCGCTGCCGCGAGCTCGCGGTTGACGGTCGCGGCAAACAGCGGGCGCCAGACGAGCGCCAGGACGACGAGCACCAGCGCCCCGCCGCCATAGATCACCGCGAGGTCGGCGGTGGAAACGGCCAGGATGTCACCGAACAGGAAGGCCATCAGATCGACGCGCACCGACGACAGGAAGGCGAGAACCACGAGGCCCAGCGCGAGGGAGGAATGGGCGAGCAGGCCGAGCAGCGAGTCCGACGACAGGCCCGCGCGCCGCTCGACGAGAACCAGCGAGACCGCCGCGACGGCACACACGACAAACACGGCGGCCGTAACATCGACCTGGAGCAGGAGCGCGAGCGCGACCCCGAGCAGCGCGGAATGGGCGAGCGTATCGCCGAAATAGGCGAGGCGGCGCCAGACGATGAAACAACCCAGCGGCCCGCTGACGAGCGCCACGCCAATCCCGGCCGCGAGCGCGCGGACGAAGAAATCGTCAAGCATGGCCCGCCTCGCGCGGCGCCCCGGCGGCCGCCATGCCCGGTTGGCCGTGTTCGGTTTCGTGTTGCTCGTGGAGGTGCTCGTGATCGTGGTGGCCGTCTTCGGGATGACAGTATTCGGTGACGCTGCCGTCGGCGTGGCGGACCGTACCGTCCGGAAGATGCGTGTGGTCGTGGGCGTGCTCGTAAACCGCAAGCGCCGCCGCCGCACGGTTCCCGAACAGCTCGCGGTACTCCACGCTCTCGGCGACCGCGTGCGGCGTGCCGTGGCAACAGACATGCCCGTTCAGGCACATCACCGTGTCGGTCGCCGCCATCACCACGTGCAGGTCGTGGGAAATCATCAGGATGCCGCAGCCCAGTTCGTCGCGGATATCCGCGATCAGCTCGTAGAGCGCGATCTGGCCGCTGAAGTCCACGCCCTGCACCGGCTCGTCGAGGACCAGAAGGTCCGGCTTGCGTGCGATCGCACGGGCCAGAAGCGCACGCTGGAACTCGCCGCCCGACAGGTGGCGCACCTCGCTGTCCGCCAGGTGGGCGATCCCGACGCGCGATAGCGCCCGCGCAATATCGTCCGCGCCGGCATGGTGCGTCAGCCGCATAAAGCGACCGACGGTCAGCGGAAGGGTCCAGTCCACGGACAGCTTCTGCGGCACATACCCCACCACGAGGCCGGCCGCGCGAACCGCTCGCCCCTCGTCGGGCCGGATGAGGCCCAGGGCGATCTTCGCGGTCGTGGACTTACCCGCCCCGTTGGGGCCGATCAGGGTAACCACCTCGCCGCGCCCGACCGACAGGTCGATGCCGCGCACGCGCCAGTTTGCACCATCTCTGACGCCGGCATTCGCAAGGGTGACAAGGGGCTGCGAGGGATCGCGCATGGCGGGAAAGCCGTCCGAAGAACTTGATCGCGGGCAATATTGCACGTTATATCATCACATCAAAATGTTATGACATTACACATCAGCCGGATCACCTGACATGCTACAGCTCCGAAAGGCCCTGATCGCCGCGGCGGCCATACTGACGCTTGCTGCACCCGCCCACGCCGCACCGCAGGTGGTGGCGTCGATCAAGCCGGTGCACGCCCTTGTCGCCGCCGTGATGAAGGGCGTCGGCACGCCTGCGCTGATCGTCGATGGCACGGCCTCACCCCACAACTACAGCCTGCGGCCCTCGGCGGCACGCGCGCTCGCCAACGCGGATGTCGTCTTCTGGGTTGGCCCGCCACTGGAAGGATTCCTCGTCCGCGCCCTCGACACCCTGGCCGGGGATTCG
>JAYPUG010000473.1:0-1868 GCA_038133965.1 Rhodospirillaceae bacterium
CGGTAGGCGCTGGCGGCGACAGGTCCGGAATAGACATAGCCGGCGTGGGGTGCGATCAGTGCCTTGGGGCGCAGCCCGGAATCGGCAGCACCGGCCATGCAGGCGTCGACCACATTGAGGAGCGCGCCCGGATCGCCGGGATAGAAGGTGCCGGCGACGGCAGGCTGGCGGACATGCGCGGTGTCGGACGGTTTCATTTCTGTGTCTTGTCCGGGACTCGGATTTGCCTATATCCGCTCTTCACGGGCATAAGGATAGCGCGCGCCGCCGGTGCGCGACAAAGCCCGTCCGAGAGGATCGCGAGATGCTGACCGTGTATGGCCTGAAGACCTGCGACACGACGCGCAAGGCGTTGAAATGGCTTGAAAAACGAGAGGTGCCGCACCGCTTCCTCGACGTCCGGGCCGACGGTGTGGACACCGAGAAGCTGACGGAATGGGCGATGGAGGTCGGCTGGGAGGCGCTGCTCAACCGCGGCAGCACCACATGGCGCGGCCTCGACGAGGTGATCCGCGAGAACGTCACCGAGGACATCTCGCTGCAGCTCATGGCCGAGAACCCGACCCTCATCAAGCGCCCGGTGATCGAGACCGATGCGGGCGTGCTCGTCGGCTGGAAGACCGAGCAACAGCGCACGCTCGAGGATCTGATTTAGCTTCAGCGAAGTTTCATTCGTCACCCCCGCGAAGGCGGGGGTCCATTAACTCCGTGTGGGCCCGGTCAGGCACCGGCGTTAATGGATGCCCGCCTGCGCGGGCATGACGACAAATTGGAAACGCCTGCACATCGGTTGCCGCCTAACCCTCGCGGAAGCTCACGCCGCGCGCCTCGTAGGCGTCGATCACATCCTGTCCGAACGTCTCGCGGATGATCCGGGTCGATTCCGGCGGCATGGAGATGTCGTTGTAGTCGTCGCGCGACGTGCCCGTGATGATCACCAGCAGGCGCGCGTCTTCGTCCGAGACGTTCTCGAACCGGCGATCGACCCCGGGCGGCACGGCGATCATGTCGTAGGGCGCGAGGTCGATATGCTCGCTCCCGTCCGTGCCCCAGCGGATGCGGAACGTCCCGGTCAGGCACATGAAGGTCTCGACCGTGTGGTGATGGGCGTGCAGCAGCGGGCTGTCGCCCGGCGGGCATTCGGCGACCAGCAAGCTGATGTTGTCCGGCCCCTGGATCGCCGCATGGTGCGACATGGGCCCGCCCTGGTTTTCCGGCGCCATCAGCAGGTAGAGGTTCTTGGCCGCGACCATCTCGCGCGCCGCGCGGGGCACACCGATGGAATCGCCCGAGGTGGCCGACAGCGGCTGCATGTCCGCCAGCCGCGCAATGCGCGCCGCCATTTCGGTATCCGATACCTCGACCGGGGCGAGGACGTTCGGCCCCTCGACCGTGCCGTCCGCATGGCGCCAGGCCGTGCCGATCCTGGTGTAGGCGTCGATCACGTCCTGGCCGAAATTCTCCAGCATGAACGCGGTCTCGCGCGGCGGCATCGACAGGTCGGAGAAGTCCTCGTCGCCCTCGCCGGTGATGATGACCAGCAGCAGCGCCTCCTCGTCCGAGATGTTCTCGAACTGGCGATCGACGCCCGGCGGCACCGCGATCATGTCGTGGGGGTCGAGGTCGATCTTCTGCTCGCCGGTGCTGCCCCAGCGGATCCGGAACCGGCCGGTCAGACACATGAAGGTCTCGACCGTGAAGTGGTGGGCGTGCAGCAGCGGTTTGTCGCCCGGCGGACAGCGCGCGATGATCACGCTCATGCCGGTGTCGCCCGCGATGGCCGGGTTCTGGGCCATCGGCCCGCCCTGGGTCTCGGGCGCCATCATCAGGTAGAGCGTCTCGGCGGCCATCACCTCGTAGGCCTCGCG
>JAYPUG010000474.1:0-1860 GCA_038133965.1 Rhodospirillaceae bacterium
TCTGAACCAGATCGCCGATATAGACGATGTTGTCGTTCTTCAGGCAGTTCGCCGAACGGACCGAAAGTTCGAGCTCGTCCACCTTGCGGAGCAGGTTCCGGTTGAACTCAAGCTCGTCGTCCACCTGTTCGGCCGGCTGCGCCGCCTTGGGCTCCTCGAAGTTGACGAAGAGCTGGAGCTGGTCCTGAAGAATGCGCGCGGCGAGCGCCACCGTATCTTCCGGCGTGATGGCGCCGTTGGTCTCGATTTCGAGTGTCAGTTTGTCGAGGTCGGTCCGTTCGCCCACGCGCGCATTGCCGACATGGTAGGAAACCTTCTTGACCGGCGAGAACAACGCGTCCACCGGAATCAGCCCGATCGGCGCATCGGCAGCGCGATTCTGCGCCGCGGGCACGTAGCCCTTGCCGGATTCAACCGTCATCTCCATGACAATGCGTGCACCCTGGTCAAGCGTCATCAGGACGTGATCAGGGTCCATGACCTCGATGTCGGGACCAGTCTCGATCTGGCTCGCCGTCACCTCTCCCGGGCCGGTCGCCGTCAGGGTCATTCGCTTCGGGCCTTCGCTGTGCATGCGCAGCCCCATCGACTTGACGTTCAGCACCACGTCCGTAACGTCCTCGCGAACACCCGGGATCGACGAGAACTCGTGAAGCACGCCCTCGATCTGGATCGATGTAACTGCCGCCCCCTGAAGCGAAGACAGGAGCACGCGGCGCAGTGCATTGCCGAGCGTCAGGCCGAAACCACGCTCAAGCGGTTCGGCAACCACGGTCGCCTGGCGCGCCGGGTTCGTCCCGCCGGCAATATCGAGCTTGTTCGGCTTGATCAGTTCGGTCCAGTTTTTCTGCAGCATTCGCTCGTCCTCAAATCGTGGTCGGCCATGGCATCGCGCGGACGCGGCGACCGTTTCTTTCCTGCTCGCAACGGGCCTTCAGGCCCGGAAATCAGACGCGCCGGCGCTTGCGCGGCCGGCAGCCATTGTGCGGGATCGGAGTCACGTCACGGATGGCCGTGATCTCGAAACCGATCGCCTGAAGCGCACGCAGAGCCGACTCACGCCCCGAACCCGGTCCCTTCACCTCGACGGCGAGGGTCTTCATCCCGTGTTCCTGTGCCTTGCGGCCGGCGTCTTCAGCGGCCATCTGGGCAGCGTACGGTGTCGATTTGCGCGACCCCTTGAAGCCCTGCGAACCCGCAGACGACCACGCGATGGCGTTGCCCTGCGCGTCGGCGATGGTGATATGCGTGTTGTTGAACGTCGCGCTGACGTGCGCCACGCCCGACGTGATATTCTTGCGTTCGCGGCGACGAACGCGCGTTGTCGCGGCCTTTGCCATGATGTCTGCCCTGTTTTCCCGGCCCGTCAGGCCTTCTTCTTGCCCGCAATCGGCCGGGCCTTGCCCTTGCGTGTGCGTGCGTTGGTATGGGTGCGCTGTCCGTTAACCGGCAGTCCCTTGCGGTGGCGAACACCACGGTATGAACCGAGATCCATGTACCGCTTGATGTTCATCGCCACTTCGCGGCGAAGATCGCCCTCGACCTGGTAGCCCTGATCGATCATCTCGCGAACGCGAATGACCTCGTCGTCGGTCAGATCATGGACCCGGCGATCGAGCGGAATGTTGCACTTCTCGCAGATTTCCTCTGCCTTGGCGTGACCGATCCCATGGATATAGGTCAACGCGACAGGAACCCGCTTCTGCGTTGGAATGTTGACACCTGCAATACGCGCCACGCTCCGAACTCCTCGTTGGTTACGGTGCGGTCAAAACGGCCAGAATGTTGGCTACCCGAGCGGCGGGATTATAGGAATTTCCGCCGTTTGGTCAACAAGTTAGCGAGCCGCGATGATCGCCC
>JAYPUG010000475.1:0-1290 GCA_038133965.1 Rhodospirillaceae bacterium
CGTGGTCAAGAACATCACCGACTACGGCGCCTTCGTCGATCTGGGCGGTGTCGATGGCCTGCTGCACGTCACGGACATCTCGTGGCGGCGCATCAACCACCCGTCGGAAGCCCTGCAGGTCGGCCAGACCGTCCAGGTCCAGGTCGTGCGCTTCAACTCCGAGACCCAGCGCATTTCGCTGGGCATGAAGCAGCTCGAGGCCGATCCGTGGGACGATGTCGAGCTGAAGTATCCGGTCAGCGCGCGCTTCACCGGCCGCGTCACCAACATCACCGACTACGGCGCGTTCGTGGAACTGGAGCCGGGCATCGAGGGCCTTGTCCACGTGTCCGAGATGAGCTGGACCAAGAAGAACGTCCATCCGGGCAAGATCGTTTCGACGAGCCAGGAAGTGGACGTCATGGTCCTCGACGTCGATCCCCAGAAGCGGCGCATCTCGCTGGGCCTCAAGCAGACCCAGGAGAACCCGTGGGACGAGTTCGCCACCCGGTTCCCATCCGGCACCGAGATCGAGGGCGAGGTTCGCAACATCACCGAGTTCGGCCTGTTCGTCGGCCTGCCGGGCGACATCGACGGCATGGTCCACCTGTCCGACCTGTCCTGGGAAAAGTCGGGCGAGGAAGCCCTCGAAGGCTTCAACAAGGGCGACATGGTGAAGGTGAAGATCCTCGAGGTGGATACCGAGAAGGAGCGCATCTCGCTCGGCATCAAGCAGCTCGACGGCGATCCCTTCGCCGACTCGCTGGGCAGCATCCGCAAAGGCGAGGTCATCACCGTCACGGTGTCCGAGGTCAATGACGGCGGCATCGAGGTCGAGACCTCGAGCGGCCTCAAGGCCTTCATCCGCCGTTCGGACCTGTCGCGCGACCGCTCCGAACAGCGTCCCGACCGTTTCGCCGTCGGCGAGAAGGTGGACGCGACGGTCACCAACATCGACATGTCCGGCCGCCGGGTGAACCTGTCGATCAAGGCCCGCGAGATCGCCGAGGAAAAGACGGCGATGGCGCAGTACGGCTCGTCCGACAGCGGCGCGTCGCTGGGTGACATCCTCGGCGCCGCGATCCGCGAAAAGCAGGCCGAGACGCAGGAACTGATCGGCGGCGCGGCAGAAGACGGGGCCGAAGCGTCGGACGACGCGGCACCGGCCGAGGATGCTGCCGACGGCGACGACGCGGCTGCCCTCGCGGCGCGCCCTGTTGATCGCCACCGCGGCGCCGGCGCCGATCTCGCCCCATTCGCTGTGCATGACGTGATCTTCCGCTTGTTCCGTCTTGACCGGCAGGAAGGTGC
>JAYPUG010000475.1:1300-1858 GCA_038133965.1 Rhodospirillaceae bacterium
CCGAGACTCTGCAAGTGATGGGCGGGGCGGCTGTTGACGGGGCCGATGGGGGGGCCGTGGGGGCACGGGCGGAGGTTGCGGCGGAGGGCGACGACGCGGCAGAAGGCGTCGACGCCGACAAGTCTTGACCGGGTTCGAGCGGCCGCGATGTCTTACGACCCGGACGCTCTTCTCGACCGGCGGCGCCTGCGCCGCCGGATCCGCGTCTGGCAGGGGGTGGCCATCCTGGCCGTCCTCGCCGCGGTTCTCGGCTATCTCCACACGGCGGGCGAACTGTTCCGCACGGACCGCATCGCGCGCCTGCACGTGGAAGGCCTGATCGTCCGCGACGAGGATCGCAACGCGCTGCTGGCGCGGATCGCCGAGGACCCGACCATCCGCGGGCTTGTCGTCCACATCGACAGTCCCGGCGGGACCGTCGTGGGCGGCGAGGACCTGTTCCGCAGCCTGCGCACGGTTGCCGAGGCAAAGCCCGTGGCGGCCGTCATGGGTTCGGTCGCCACTTCGGCCGCCTACATGGCCGGTGTCGCCGCCGACCGCATCCTCGCACGTGAGGGT
>JAYPUG010000476.1:0-1857 GCA_038133965.1 Rhodospirillaceae bacterium
TGAAGTCCTCTACGAGGACCCGGACCTGGGCTTCTGCATCTGCCGCCATGTCTTCAAGGGCGCGAACGAGGCCCCGCCGCACGATCACGGACCGTCCTGGGCGATTTACGGCCAGGCGTGCGGCCGCACGACCATGACCGAGTACAACAAGCTCTCCGCGCCGGACGGCGACACGCCGGGCACGGTCGAACGGTCCAAGGTCTATGACCTCGACCCGGGCATGGCTGTTGCCTACCCCAAGGGTGCCTTGCACTCGCCAAAACGCGAGGGCGACACGCGGCTGATCCGCATCGAGGGCGCCGACGTCACCAAGATGAAGCGCGACAAGTACACAATCGCCTGACGCCCCGGCGCAACCGGAACCGAAGATGACGGGCAACCGCGACGGCGCGGTCGCACGCGCGGCGCGGCGTTTCGACGACGGCGGCTTTGTCGCCGGTCTCGCGCGGCTCGTCGCCTGCCCGACCCAGAGCCAGCTTCCCGATGCCGGTCCCGCGCTGAAAACCTATTTCGACGATGCCATCGGCCCGGAACTCGACGCGCTCGGGTTTCGTGCCGAGGTGCTTTCCAATCCGGAAGCAAACGCAGGCCCCGTGCTCGTCGCCGAGCGCCAAGAGGCTGACGACCGTCCGACGATCCTGATCTACGGCCATGGCGATACGGTCGTCGGGCAGGACGAACGCTGGCGCGCGGGCACCGGCCCCTGGACCGTCACCGCGGACGGTGACCGGCTGTATGGCCGCGGCACGGCCGACAACAAGGGGCAGCATTGGGTGAATATCTGCGGCCTCGCCGCCGTGATTGCCGAGCGCGGCTCTCTGGGCTTCAACTGCAAGATCGTGCTCGAAAGCGACGAGGAGATGGGCTCGCGCGGCCTGCGCGCCTTCTGCGAGGGACACGCCAAGAAGCTCGCCGCCGACGTACTGATCGCGTCCGACGGCCCCCGCCTCGACCCCGCGCGGACCACCGTCGTGCTCGGATCGCGCGGGATCATCAATTTCGAGCTGGCCCTGAAACTGCGCGAGGGCGCCCACCACTCAGGCAACTGGGGCGGTCTGATCCGCGATCCGGGCATCGAGGTGGCCCACGCGATCGCCCACCTGACCGACGCGCGCGGCCAGATCGCCGTTCCCGAATGGCGTCCGGACTCGTTGACCCCGGAAATTCGTGAAATCCTGTCACGGGTCGCCGTCGCGGGCGGCGACGGCGCGCCCGCGATCGACCGGGACTGGGGCGAGGCCGGGCTGAGTCCCGAGGAACGGGTCTATGGCTGGAACAGCTTCGCCGTGCTGGCGCTCGACATGGGCGACCCGGCGAAGCCGCAGAACGCGATCCAGCCGGAGGCCCGCGCGGTCTGCCAGCTGCGCTACGTGGTCGGCACCGACCCCGACGACATCCTGCCGGCATTGCGCCGCCACCTCGACCGGAACGGGTTCGAAGATGTCACCGTCGCACCGACCCGCATGGCGGGGATGCGCGCGACCCGTTCGGACCCGGAGAACGAATGGGTGCGGCTTGCCGTCGAATCCGCCGAACGCACCACGGGCACCCCGCCGGCGCTGATACCCAATATCGGCGGCGGGCTGCCGAACGACATCTTCACCGAGGTGCTCGGCCTGCCGACGATCTGGATTCCCCACTCCTATGCCGGCTGCAACCAGCATGCGCCCGACGAGCACATGCTCGCCTCTGTCGCGCGCGAGGGGCTTCAGGTCATGGCCGGCCTGTTCTGGGATATCGGCGCACGCTAGCATCGCGGGCAGGAGGACCTGCCCATGTCACGCCTGCCGCTGATCCAGCCCGAAAACGTCCAGGGCCAACTCGCCGATCTCTACGATGCCACGACCGCACTGCTCG
>JAYPUG010000477.1:0-1856 GCA_038133965.1 Rhodospirillaceae bacterium
CTGGCCGAAAGCGAGGCCCGCCAGCGCGATTTTGCCGAGATCAGCCCCGACGCGATGCTCGTTCACGTCCACGGTGAGATCGTGTTCGTGAACAAGGCGGCGGTTGAATTGTTCGGGGCCGAAAGCCGGGATGTGCTGTTGGGTACCGACGTCGCCGAACGCCTGCATCCGGACGACCGGGAACGAGTGGTTGAGAACTGGGACCGCTGGCGCGCCGGCTTGGGCGAGGATGTCATCGAGGCTCGGCGCCTGCGCATGGACGGGTCGTCGTTCGACGGCGAGGCACGGTTCCGGCCGATCCTCTGGCAGGGCCGGGAAGCTTACCTCGTTGTCATCCGCGACGTGTCGGATCGCGCCGAATTCGAGGCGGCGCTACGAGCGAGCGATGAACGTTACCGCCAGATCGTGAATGTCAATCCGGACGGGATTCTTATCCATACCGAAGGCCGGATCGTGTTCGCCAACCCGCAGGCGGTGTCGATCTTCGGGGCGAAGGGCCCCGGTGAACTGCTCGGAAGGTACATGCGCGATCATGTGCCCGGAGACCTGCAACAGCTTGCCGAGGAGCGCGTTGCCGAGATTCAGCAAAAGGGCCGGGTTCCGCTCATGCGCGTGCGGCGGCTGAAACTCGATGGGCCCGAGTTCGATGCGGAGATCACAGGTTCCAAATACACCTGAGACGGCAAGCACGCGATTCTCACGATTGTGCGCGACGTCAGCGAACAGGCGGCCCTGGAGGCGGATCGCGCCGCCCTTGAGGAACGCTATCAGCGAATCCTCTAACAGTTGCCGGATGCGGTGTTCATTCACACCGGCGGCACCATTCGCTACGCGAACACGGCCGCCAACAGAATGTTTGGTACACCGGTGCCTGACGGGTTGGTTGGCCGCAAGGCCGACGACTTCGTGCATCCCGACGATCTGGAGTTGGTTGCCAGGAGACGCAAGGAACTCTCCGAGGTGGACACCGCGCCGCCGGTGAATATCCGGCGTCTGCGTTCCGACGGAACATCATTCCTCAGCCGAGGTGCCGGTTGTGCGATTACGTGGGACGAAGAGGATGGCTATCTGGCAGTCGTGCGCGATATCACCGACGAATAGCGCGCCTAGTAAGGGACTCGGGTGAGCGTCATCCTCCCGCGTGACCGGGTTCTCGATGTCGAGGCGCCGGACGTTGTGAGAGAAGTCGAGGTCGGGTAGCGAAACCTGCGCCGGCGGGACTGCCAGCGGAGTGTGGCGTCTTCTTTTGGGCTAGCGCACACCCGAATTGACGAAACTCCAGCTGCCGCACAGCACATCCGGAATCCGGGCGATCAGCGCCTCGGCCGTATTCCCGGCCGGCAGCCGGCCCGCGACGTAGCGCAATTTCTCCTCGAGCGTGGTGGTCGCGTCCTGCGCGTCTTCGCCGTCGTCCGTCACGATGAAGACGACCGGCTCGGCATAAGGCCTGCGGCGGTGGACTTCTTCCAGAAAATGGTGGCCCGGGCCATCCGCGGGACGCATGTCGAGGATCACGATGGGAAGGGCCTCGCCCGATCCTGCTTCGGCGAAGGAATCCAGATAGGTCAGGCCCTGATCGTGGTCCTTGAACCGCTGAACCGGGTTCGTCATCTTCAGCGCATTGAGGCCGAGCACGAATGAATCTGCGAGCGCCGCATCGGCGGTCACGATCATGAACTCGACTGTTTGCGGCTTCGAATCGCTCATACCTGTGTGTGTCCGGAGGGAGACGGAAGCACCATCGATATACAACCAAAGAGAGTTATGCAAAACATGTATTCCCTTATAGGGAATTTGTTCCGGTCAACGGAAGAGCGGCGAATCCCCCGCCGGGACTTCACGGCATGGTGATGGAC
>JAYPUG010000478.1:0-1833 GCA_038133965.1 Rhodospirillaceae bacterium
GCACACGCCCGTGGCCTCGGGCTGGCTGCGCGCCTCGCACCGCAAGCTCGATCCCGAGCTCTCGACCGAGGCGGCGCCGTGGCACACCCATGACGAGGTGCAGGAGCTGACGCCGGGCGAGATCTACGAGCTAGACATCGAGATCCACGGGTCCGGCATCGTCATTCCCAAGGGGTACCGGTTCGGCCTGTCGATCAAGGGCTGCGACTATGTCTATCCCGGTGAGCCGGATGCCGGACTGTCGAACATGAAGAACACCTTCACCGGTGTCGGGCCGTTTCTCCACGACGACGAGACGGACCGGCCGCCCGAGGTGTTTGACAACAACGTGACGGTGCATCTGGGGCCGGACACCCCGGGCTACGTGCTCTTGCCGGTCATCCCGGCGAAGTAGGCGCGGCGCCATGAAGGGGGGAGTGGTCACCGACGATCCGTACTTCCGTACGGAGGTGCGCGACGGCATGCGCATCGACTGGGACGTTCCCATCGCGATGGACGACGGGAACGTCTTGCGTGCCGATGTGTTCCGGCCGAACAGGCGCGGGCGCTTCCCCGTCATCATGAGCCACGGGCCCTACGCCAAGGGACTCGCCTTTCAGGAGGGCTACGCGACCGCCTGGGACATCATGGTCGCGAACTTCCCCGAGGTCGCAGAAGGCACGTCGAACAAGTACGCAAACTGGGAGGTCGTGGACCCGGAGAAGTGGGTGCCCGACGGCTACGCGGTTGTGCGCGTGGATTCCCGCGGCTCGGGCCGTTCGCCCGGCATCGTCGATGTGCGCTCGCCGCGCGAAACGCGCGACTTCGCCGCCTGCATCGAGTGGGCCGGCGAGCAGCCCTGGTCGAGCGGCAAGGTGGGGCTCAACGGCATCTCCTACTACGCCATCAACCAGTGGCATGTGGCGGCGCTGAAGCCGAAGCACCTGACCGCGCTGTGCGTGTGGGAAGGGGCGGGCGATTACTACCGGGATTCCAATTATCACGGCGGCATCCTCTCGACCTTCGTCACCAACTGGTACGACAAGCAGGTCGAGAGCGTGCAGTACGGGCTGGGCGAGAACGGGCCGCGCTCGGCGGTGCATGGCGACCTGGTGTGCGGCCCCGAGACCTTCAGCCGGGCGAAACTGAAGAAGAACCGCACGGACCTGCCGCACGAGCTGCGGACCCGGCATCTCGACGACACATGGTACCGGGGCCGCTCGGCCGACTGGACGAAGATCGACTATCCGGTGCTGTCGGCGGGCAACTGGGGCGGGCAGGGGCTGCATCCGCGCGGCAACATCGACGGGTTCGTGCATGCCGCTTCGAAGCAGAAGTGGCTCGAGATGCACGGGCGCGAGCACTGGACCGAGTTCTACACCGACTACGGCCTCGACCTGCAGAAGCGCTTCTTCGGACACTTCCTGAAGGGCGAGGACACGGGCTGGAAGAAGCAGCCCCGGGTGTTCCTCAACATTCGCCACCCGGGCGAAAGGTTCGTCGGCCGCGCCGAGAAGGAATGGCCGCTCAAGCGCACGAATTGGACCAAGGCGTTCCTCGATCCCGCGACGGGCGCGCTCGCGTCGAAGGCGCTCGAGCGCAAGCGCACGCTCACCTATGGCGGGCTGTCGGACGGGGCGACATTCCTGATGCCGGCGTCGGACAAGCCGATGGAGGTGACCGGGCCGCTGGCCGCGAAGCTGTTCGTCTCGTCCGAGACGAAGGATGCGGACCTGTTCCTGGTCGTCCGCCTGTTTTCGCCCGATATGAAGGAAGTGACCTTCAAGGGCGCGCTGGACCCGCACACGCCGATCGCCCAGGGCTGGCTGCGCGCCTCGCACCGCAAGCTCGACC
>JAYPUG010000479.1:0-1816 GCA_038133965.1 Rhodospirillaceae bacterium
AGGTGAACTTGCGCCGTTCTTCGCCGTGTGAACCGCCGGGCGCCAGGGCCGCCGCCGCGCGCGCGTGTTCGTTGGTGTGCGGGGCGGTGGCTTCGGTCGGTTCGGCCTGGAGCCGGATCGGCGGCAGGACGATGATACGTCGTACGGTGCGGGCGGCTTCGCCCGGGCGTTCGGGCGCGGGAACAGCAGTCCCCTTGCTGGCTGTCAGATCGTCGCTCACGATTCCCGGCCCCACGTGCCCGTTCCGTTCGCGCGGCCCGGCGCGAGCCCGGCGAAACCTTCCGACATGACGGTCTGGCCGGCGATGCCGCCGAGACGTCCCGACAGGTAGGACCAGAGCCGGGTGATCTCGTCGGACGACCGCTCGGCGCGGGGAAGCTCCATCACGGTGCGTCCGTCGATCATGCTGGCGGCGAAGTCCGTGCGCTGATGCACGGTGACCGGGGCCACCATGCCGTGCTGTGACAGGACGACTGCGGCCTCGCCGGTGATCCGCGCGCGCGGGTTCGCCGCGTTGACCACGAACAGCAGCGGCTTTCCGATGTTCTCGACCATGGCGATGGTCGTGCCGGCGGCGCGCAGGTCATGGGGGCTCGGGCGTGTCGGAATCGCGACCAGGTCCGACAACGCGATGACCCGCTCGATCATGTCCGTGATCGCGGGCGGCGTGTCGATGATCACCAGCGCGAAACCCAGGTCGCGCGCCCGGTCCAGATCGGTGTCGAGGGTGGCGACCGTTGCATTCAGGAAGGCGGGCATGGGCGCGGCGCGTTCGTTCCACCAGTCGGTGAGGCTGCCCTGCGGGTCGGTGTCGATCACGGCGACGGGCCCCGCGCCTGCCGCCTCTGCAGCCACCGCGAGGTGACCGGCGAGTGTCGTCTTGCCGGACCCGCCCTTCTGCGACGTGAGCGAGAGCACCTTCATGTTCGTCTCCAGGCCTTCGTGATCGGGACTGGAAACCTATTCGCGGCCGTACCGGCGGCTCAACGCGGATCGCCTAAAACGCGGCCCAGAGTTTCCGGATATGCCGCCGGGTTTTCCGGGGAATCTTTGCGGGTTTTCCGGCAGTTCGGAAACGACGGTGCGATTGGCGCGGACCGGGGAATTGCGCACACGCGCATCCGCGGCTAGGAATCGCCCCATCCGACGCGCGTACAGACAGGGGAGGGCCCGAAGCATGGCGGACAACGAAACGAAGACCGAGGGTGCGTACAAGGCCGGCAACGGCGCCTATGTGTTCGACGTCAATCAGCTCGAGGGGCTGATGGCGGGACCCGGCTATGCCGAAACCTTCGGCCCGGTCGTCGAGGGCGAACTGACGCAGGTCGGTATCATGACCCTGCCGGCGGGCCAGACCTCGGCACCCCACACCCATCCGAACGAACAGTGGATCTACATCCTCAGCGGCAACCTGCACGCCACCGTCGATGGTCAGGAATCCGACGTCGGTCCGGGCCAGCTGATCTACATCCCGGCAAACACCGTGCACAGCGTCACGATCTCGCCCGACGAGGACTGCCACTTCTTCACGGCGAAGGACCTGCGCCACGGCATCGCGGGAACGCCGGTCGGGAACTAGTCGCCCGGTCCCGGCCGCGGGCTAGAGGCCGTCGAAGATATAGACGTCGCCATGCGCGCCTGACATGCGCGCCTGCAGCCAGGGCGCATAGTCCGCGTCGTTGTACCAGGCTTCGGCGGACGCGCGGTCCGGGAACTCGATGATCACGCAGACCGACGGTGCGTCGCCGTTCCCCTCGAGGCGGGTAACCTGGGGGTTTTGCGCGATGTAGCGGCCGCCGTGCTTCTCGACGAGCGC
>JAYPUG010000480.1:0-1801 GCA_038133965.1 Rhodospirillaceae bacterium
GCGCCACCCTGCCCCACGGGCTGCGCCGGCGGGCGGAGCTGGCGCGCGCCGCGGCAACGGCCCCCGTGATCCTGCTGCTCGACGAGCCGGCAGCCGGGCTGACACCCGAGGAGCAGGTGGCGCTCGCCGACATCTGCCGCGGCTTCGCCGCCGACGGGATCGGACTTCTGGTGATCGACCACAATGTCGAGTTCCTGCGCCCGCTCGTCACGCGGCTGGCCTGCATGGATGGCGGGCGCATCATCGCCGACGGCGCGCCCGAAGCCGTCCTCGCCGACCCCGCCGTGCGCGCGGCCTATCTGGGGAGCCTCGGGGCATGACGGCGCCGCACCTCAGCGTCGAGGGACTGACCGTGCGTCACGGGGCGGTCGCCGCCGTCGCCGAAGCCAGCTTCACCGTAGAGGCGGGCGCGATCACCGCGCTGGTGGGGGCGAACGGCGCGGGCAAGACGAGCCTGCTGCGCGGGCTGGTCGGCCTGGCGGACGCGGACGGGCGAATCGCGCTTGGCGGCGAGGACATCACCCGCCATGGGGTCGAGCGGCGGATCGCCGCGGGCCTCGCCTGGGTGCCCGAGGGACGGCGCGTCTTCGCGGGCATGACCGTCGCCGACAATTTGCTGGTCGCATGCCCCGCAAACGCCGCCACCCGCCGCGACCGCCTGCAGCATGTGTACGCCCTGTTTCCGCAGCTGGCCGAGCGCCCGAATGCGCGTGCCTGGGCGCTCTCGGGCGGCCAGCAGCAGATGCTGGCGATCGGCCGGGCGCTGATGGCCGACCCGCGGATTTATCTGCTGGACGAGCCGAGCCTCGGCCTGGCCCCGGTGGTCCTGGACGATGTCGCGGACGGCCTGCGCCGGATCGCGGACACGGGCGCGGCGGTCCTGGTCGCCGAACAGAATGCCGGCTTCGCCGCGCGGATCGCGGACCGGACAATTCCCATGCGCAACGGGCGGGTCGGCTAGCCGCGCCTCACGGGCACGAGACCTGGGAGATCCAGCCGGCCGCGGGCCCCGCCGGCGGCCAGACCGTCGCGATCACGCGTTCGGCGATCGACAACCGCGTCCGCCATTCGCACGCCACTGCGCGCGCGACCGCATCGGCACGGCTCTCGGCCACGCCGTCCGCCAGCACCAGCGACAGCCGGTCGTCGGCATCGACCGACACCTCCGACAGGTCGCCGCGCTCGGACGCCCATTCGAGGAACGCGTTCTCCGCGTCGCCGAAGAGCGGCGCCATGAAATCGTCGGGCAGGCGGACGAACGAGCGGTGGACCCAGCCGATCGTGCCCGCGTCGTCGAACTCGCGGATGCTGACCCAGCGCCCGTCGCGGTCGAAGGCGACCACCTTGTCGCCGCGGCCGAGCTTCGCGACGATCTCGTGCCCCTCGCCCGGGCCGGCGCGCACGTTGAGGCTGCGCGCGGAGATCGAACCCTCCCAACTCCGCTGGCTCTGCTGGGCGGCGGCCGGCGGGGAGCCCGACACGAACGCGGAGGCCGCCGCGAACCAGATCGCGGCGAACAGGCCGGCTGAGATGCGTCGTCGGACCATGACCGGTGCGTTCCTTCCCGATGCGGCCGGGGCCGCCTCGACTTGCGGGACCGGGACTGCGATTATCGCACGCCCCAGGCGACGAGCATAATGACCGCACAGCAGTTTCAGCTTCGCTACTCGGCGATCGACGACCGGATTCTCATCGCCGTGACGGACGCGCACGGCACCGAGACCGTCTTCGCACTGACCCGCCGGCTGGTGGGACGCCTCGTGCCCGGGTTGCGCGGCATCTTGGGCGAACTGCCCGAGCC
>JAYPUG010000481.1:0-1798 GCA_038133965.1 Rhodospirillaceae bacterium
CGGCTCCAGGATACCCGCGTCGTAGCAGGCCTTGCGCGTCTCGACGGCGACGGCGCGTCGCTGGGCACCGGTGCCCCACGTCCCTGCCTCGCCCAGACGGGCGATCTGTTCGGTGTGCGCGGCGGTGATCTCGTCGCGGACCGGATAGTCTGAATCGGCGTAGAGACTCATGCGGCTTACCCCAAAATGGCAATATGACCCTTCTAAAGCAACAGGGCGCGGATCGTCGCCCGCGCCCCGTTCAAACTCCCGTGTGGCGCGGGATCAGGCGACCCAGCCCATCGCCGCGAAGAACAGGCCCTCGGCGTTCTCGAGGCTGAGGAACGCGCCCACGCCCGCGACGACCGCGCCCGCGAGCCGCACCTGCACGGCCGAAGCGTCCGTGGCCTTCCAGACCGCGCGCGCGACCCAGCCCGCGACCAGCGCGATGGCGTACTGGATGACGCCGAGACCGATCAGGTAGCCGATCAGGACGGACAGGCCCGCGCCCGCTTCCTGGGCGGCGATCGTGGCGCCGAAGGCTGAGCCGTGGAACAGGCCGAACCCCGCGAAGACAAGTGCGGCCGGGATGGCGGACAATGCGCGCCCGGAAAGAACAATGCCACCCAGAACGAGCAGCGACAGGCCGACGACGATCTCGGTCGCCGGCAGGCCGGACCCGACGCTCATCGCCAGGGTGCCTGCGAGCATGGCGACGATGAAGGCGCCTGCCGTCGCATGGCGGTTGCCGGTGTACAGCGCCGCGATGCCGACCAGCGCGACAAAGAAGAGATGATCGAAGCCGAGGATCGGATGACCGATGCCCGAGAGCACGCCATGGGCGAAGGTCTCCATCGGCATGCCGCCGAGCGGATGGTGGGCCAGCGCCGGCGTCGCCGATGCGAGCAGCGCAGCAGATGCGATCAGGTATTTCCTCATGTCTCCCCCAACTCTCCGTTCCGGAAGGTCGTATCGGCCGCGCCATCGGTGGAATCGGCGGCGTTTCGGCGAACAGCATTCGCGAATTCGGATGCCTTGGCAACCCCGCACGGGGGCACAAGTCGGGATCAGATCTCGATGACGACCTTGCCGAAGTGGCGGCCTTCGCGCAGATGCGCCAGCGCCGCGGGCACCTCGTCGAGCGAGAAGCGCGTCTCGTCCAGCGCCGGGCGCAGGCCCGACTGCTCGATCGCGCGCAGCATCGCGGCAAACTGCTCGCACGAGCCGCAGGTCACGCCCTCGAGCCGAATCTTCCGCGTCACGACCAGCGGCAGGCGGAACTCGTGGTTTGCCCCCGACAACACGCCGATGAGCGCGATGCAGCCGCCCAGCCGCACCGCCTTGATCGACTGTTCGAGCGTGCCGGCGCCGCCCACCTCGACCACGAGGTCGAGGCCGCGCCCGCCGACCGCCTCGCGCGCGGGCCGCGCCCAGTCGGGCGTTTCGGCGTAGTTGATGACATGGTCGGCGCCGAGCGCCGTCAGGCGTTCGAGCTTGGCATCCGACGAGGACGTCGCGATCACCTCGCAGCCCGCCAGCTTCGCGAACTGCAGCGCGAAGACCGAAACCCCGCCCGAACCCTGGGTCAGCACCGTATCGCCGGGTTTCACGCCGCCCTGGTCGATGACCGCGCTCCACGCCGTCAGGCCGGCGCAGGGCAGCGCCGCGGCCTCGGCATCGTCCAGATGGGCCGGCGTGTGGCAGAGCCCGTACTCGGGCAGCACGCGCAGTTCCGCGGCCATGCCGTCGATGACACCGCCGAGCCCCGAATGCAGCTTGTCCTCGTCCGGCTCGCCCGCCAGCCACTCCTGGAAGAAGT
>JAYPUG010000482.1:0-1780 GCA_038133965.1 Rhodospirillaceae bacterium
ATAGCCCAGCGCGCGCACCTCCTCGATCCTGTCGTTCCCGGCGACCGCCTGGACCCCGCAGAAGGGTCACCAGGAGAGCGAGCGCGAGAAGATCAGGATCAGGCCGCGATTGCGGGTGAGGGCGCGGAAATTCCGCACCTGGTCGTCCTGGTCGGGAACGTCGAGCTGGTGGGGCAACGGCGTCCCCACAGGCACGCCCCGGTCCAGCAGGTCGTGCGCCTGCGCGGCGGCCTGCGGCACGGCCGGGACGACCGCCAACGGTACCGCCACGAGTGCGGCGATAACGGCCTTGCGGAGATGGCGAATACAGCTGCGCATTCCGGGCTTTCCGGCTTTCGGTTCGCACCAGATATGCGTCGGGTCGCGGTGGCGCTTCAAGACACGTTCGCTTGAAGCACGTGCGAGCGTGAAAGCCTAGCTCGCCGGCTTGCCCGCCGTTTCGAGGATGCGCTCGATCTCGGATTTCGAGGTGTAGCCGTGCCCCAACCAGATGTTGGTCACGACCCCGTTGGCGTTGACGACCACTACCTGCGGCACGGCGGTGCCATGGTAGCGGCTGCCCTCGGGGAACCGGTCGTTGAACAGGTCGAAGGCGTTGATGATCGCCTTCTCGGGATCGGACAGCAGGGGGAACGTGACCTTACGGCGCGCGGCGAAGCGCTTCACCGTCTCGACATCGTCAGCCGTGACCGAGGCGACCTCGAAGCCACTGGCGCGGATACTCTCGACGTTGTCGTTCCAGGCGACCGCTTGGGCAATGCAGGTGGGTCACCAGGCGAGCGAACGCGAGAACAGCAGGATGAGGCCGTTCTTCGCCGTCAGCGCCTTGAAATTGCGGACCTGGTCGGTCTGGTCCGGCACCTCGAGCTGGTGCGGAATCGGCTTGCCGATCGCTTCGGCATCGAGCGCGAGTGCGGCATGAGGCGCGGATAGCAACAGGCCGGCGCTGAAGGCGGCCGCGCCGATCAGGCGGAACAGGCCGGTGCGGCGGAAGTTCGTGGTCTTTCGGGTCATGGCGTTTCTTGTGCCCTGAACGTCATCATGCTCAGGCAAAGGATATGTGCGGGCGCGTCGTCGAACGCAACGCACAAATAAGTGAAATCTAATGGTGGAATAGACCCGTCAGGCAGCCGGAGGCCGGCGTTTCGGCGGCTTGATCGGCTTGGGCACACCTAGCTTCTTGTTCGTCTTCGAAATCTTCGACTTCGAATCCTTGGTGTAGAGGGGGCCGGTGGTGTTCAGGTCCACGCCCTTGCGCATGCGGCGCTTCGCATCGGCGCTCTTGCCGGGATAGGGCTCCAAGTCGTCGTTGTCCGTCGCGGCGAACTGGACCTCGATCTTGTTGCCGTCCGGGTCGAAGACATTGACCTGGCGCATGTTGATTTCTTCCAGCGAGACCACCTCGTAGGGCGCATCGTGCTGGCGCAGCTTGCGCTGGAACGATTTCATGGATCCGCCGGCGCGCAGTGCGAAGTGTTCGACCTGCGCCTCACCCGACTTGATCCGCTTCTTGGATTCGACCAGGTGGACGATCGCGTTGCCGCCGCAATAGTGCCAAGCGCCGCCGAACGGGAAGCTGGGCCGCTTGCCGCGCTTGAGGCCGAGGACGTCCTCGTAGAAGGCGGACATCTCGTCGAGCCGGGTTGTGCGGATGTTCACATGGTCGAGCCAGTACATCGCCATCGCGTCGTCTCCATCTCTCGGGATCGGTTGCCGATATATTGCGCCCGGTTGCGGGCGGTTTCAACGCGTCAGGCGGTCGCGCGGGAATCCTCTAGAC
>JAYPUG010000483.1:0-1774 GCA_038133965.1 Rhodospirillaceae bacterium
CGACGTTTACCGATATGACACGCCGGATGAAAGGTTTTCTGTTCGCCGCGGTCGCCGTCTTCGCCCTGGCCGCGGGCCCCGCGGGCGATGTCCGGGCCGAGTCCGGGCCGCCGGTCGGGGGACAGGTCCAGTATTACGAAGCGCTCGGCGAACCGGTCCCGATCCCAGATGTCACCGTGCTGGCGAAGGGGGAAGGCGCGGTTTCGCTCGACCGTTTCCGGGGCAAGTTCGTCGTATTGAACTTCTGGGCCACGTGGTGCGGGCCGTGTATCCGCGAACTGCCTTCGCTCGAACGCCTGAATGCCGCCCTCGGCGGCGAAAAGGCGCTGGTCGTGCTGATAAGCCAGGACCGGGGCGGATTTCCGCAGACCGACCGATTCCTGCAGCGGCTGGGCGTCGATTTCCCCGACAAATTCATCGACGAGAAGCTGCGGTTTTCGCGCGCCATCGGCGTCGGTTCGCTGCCGACCACCATTCTCATCGATCCGGACGGCAGGGAGGTCGGCCGGCTGGTCGGCACCGCGGAGTGGGATTCGCCCGAGGCGCTGGACCTCGTGAACTGGTACGTCGCGCAGGCGGACGGCGCGAGCTGAAGCGGCCGTTCCCGCTCTGTCGAGGCGCGCGATGTCGCCAATGAAAAAGCCCGGGTCGAACCCGGGCTTTTCGTTTTCCTGACGTGCGGCGCGCCTAGCGCGTTGGAACCGGTTCGTCGCCCGAATAGTCGTAGAAGCCGCGCCCGGTCTTGCGGCCCAGCCAGCCCGCCTCGACATACTTCACCAGCAGCGGACAGGGCCGATACTTGGAATCGGCGAGGCCATCGTAAAGGACCTGCATCACTGACAGGCAAGTATCGAGCCCAATGAAGTCGGCCAGTTCGAACGGGCCCATCGGGTGGTTGGCGCCCAGCTTCATGGACTTGTCGATGGAATCGACGTTCCCCACGCCCTCGTAGAGCGTATAGACCGCCTCGTTGATCATCGGCAGCAGGATGCGGTTGACGATGAAGGCGGGGAAGTCCTCCGACACGGTGCCGGTCTTCTCCAGCTTGTCGGTCAGCGCCTGAACCGTCTTGAAGGTGTCGTCGTCGGTCGCCAGCCCGCGGATCAGTTCCACCAGCTTCATCATCGGCACGGGGTTCATGAAATGCATGCCCATGAACTTCTCGGGCCGGTCCGTCGCCGCGGCGAGCCGCGTGATCGAGATCGAGGAGGTGTTGGACGCGATCAGCGCCCCGTCCTTCAGGTGCGGACAGAGCTCCTGGAAGATCTTGACCTTGATCGCCTCTTCTTCGGTCGCCGCCTCGATCACCAGATCGCAGTCGGCGAACGCGTCGAGGCCCGTGGCGGTCGAAATGCGCGCGAGGCCGGCCGCCTTGTCCTCTTCGCCGATCAGCGATCGCTTGACCTGGCGGTCCATGTTCGCGCCGATGGCCTCGACCGCGCGGCCGAGCGCCGCCTCGTCGATGTCCACCAACACGACGTCGTGGTCGGCAAGCGCGCAGACATGCGCGATGCCACTGCCCATCTGTCCGGCGCCGATGACGCCAATCTTCTTCAGCATTGAATGTTCCCGGGGTCTTCCTGTGTGCCGTTCTTCCGGCTCAGCTCTGCTTTTCCAGCTCTTCGTTCAGTTCGGGCAGAACCTTGAACAGGTCGCCGACGAGACCATAATCGGCTACCTGGAAGATCGGCGCTTCCTCATCCTTGTTGATCGCGACGATGACCTTGGAGTCCTTCATGCCGGCCAAGTGCTGGATCGCACCCGAGATGCCGAC
>JAYPUG010000484.1:0-1768 GCA_038133965.1 Rhodospirillaceae bacterium
GCCCGGAGCGGGGCGCGATGTCCCAGAAGAAGAGCCAGTGCCAGAGCGGCGGCAGCGCATCACCCGCCGCCAGTGTCGCACCCGAGTCATCGAGCGCCGCCTGCATGGCAACGCAGCGCTCGACGCCGATCGTGTCGGTGCGCTCGTCGGTCCGCCCGACCCAGGCCTGCAGGTCTTCCGCCATATCTCGCCTCTTCCGGTTACGCCTCGAGTCCCGCCATCAACTCGTCCGGCGAGATCGGTAGCTCCACTTCCTCGCGGCGCTTGGCCGAGAGGTCCATCGCCATCGTCAGCATCAGGTTGCGGTGACCCTCGGCCGCCGTGGCGTGCGGGGTCCGCTTCTTGTTGTAGATGCGCTGGAACCAGTTGTTGGTCTCCTCGCGCATGGGGCCCCACAGCTCGTCGATATACATGTCGCCCGGCGGGAAACTCGTCAGGAAATCGACCGGCCGCTGCGCCTCGATGGTCAGCCCGTCGGGCTGGTAGGCCGGGCCCTGGAACCTCTCGGACGCCAGGATAACGTCGCGGTGGGTGTCCTCGATGTCGATCACACCCTCCGAGCCGACGATGCCGATTTCCAGCCCATAGACCGCGCCGGGCCAGACCTTGGGCAGGCCCCAGCAGATGTTCATCGAGAACATCGAGCCGCCTTCCATCTCGAACAGCCCGAAGGTCGTGTCGTGGATACCGAGCTCCTCGTCCAGGATCTTGTTGGTCGAGCGGGCATAGACCGACGTCGGTTTGCCCGCCTCGCCCATCAGCCAGAACGCCATGTCGAGCGAGTGCGTGCCCGAGACCACCATCGGGGTCAGGAAGCGCCGGTCCCGGGTCAGGCGGGTCTCGCCGGTCGGCGCCATCCGGTTCATGAAGGCGCGGACCACGGCGGCGTTGAACTCCCCGATCTGGCCGCTCTCGATCCGTTCCTTGACCACGAGGAAACGACGGCGGAAACGCTGGGTGTAGCCGACGACCGCGTCGAGGCCGGCCTCCTCGATCGCGGCGAGCACCTGTGCGGATTCGCGCGCGTCCGTCGCCAGCGGCTTCTCGATGAACAGCATGTGCCCCTGCTCGACCGCAGCCAGCACCGGCTCGGTGTGCGCCCATGTGGACGTCGCAACGATCACTGCGTCGACCTCGGGCCGTGCGATCAGCTCGCGGAAATCCGTGGAGAAGAAGTCGGCGCCGATGTCGTCCTTCAGTTTCCGGCCGACCGGCTCGTTCATATCGCTCAGGCCAATCCAGCCGATCCCCGGGAAATCCGCCGCCAGGCTCGCGCGGATGCGCCCGACGACACCGCAGCCGACAACCGCAAGACCGAGTTGTTTCTTTTCCGCCATTTCGTGTTCCTCCCCCTGAACCGTGCCGATCCTATCGCCTAGGCTTCCAGACCCGCCATCAACTCCTCGGGAGAAATCGGCAGTTCCACCTCCGCGCGGCGCTTGGCCGACAAGTCCATCGCCATGGTCATCATCAGGTCGCGGTGCCCCTCGGCAGCCGTCGCGTGCGGGGTCTTCTTGCCGTTGTAGATGCGCTGGAACCAGCTGCTGGTCTCCTCGCGCATCGGCCCCCATAACTCGCCCATGTGCAGGTCGCCCGGCGGGAAGCTCGTCAGGAAATCGACCGGCCGCTGCTTTCCGGCATTCAGCCCCTCGGGGTTGTAGCCCGCGCCCTGCATGTGATGGTCCGAGGCGTGGATCACGTCGCGGTGGGTATCCTCGATGTCGATCACGCCCTCGGTGCCGACGATGCCGATCTCGATGCCATAGAC
>JAYPUG010000485.1:0-1758 GCA_038133965.1 Rhodospirillaceae bacterium
CTCGTGCACCTCGCGCACGGCCGCGGCCGCGATGGCGCGCGCGCGCGTCGGGTTGGCTGCGCGTTCGAGGCGCGCGCGCACGTCGTCGCGCAGGTCGGAGACGGGTTCGAGATTGCGGTCGCCGGCATCGACGCGCCCGCCGGGGAACACCCAGGCATGGGGCATGAACACGTGGTTCCTGTGGCGCATGCCCATCAGCACCTCGATGGCGCCGCCGCGGCGCTTGCGCCACAGCACCATCGTCGCCGCATCGACGGGGCGCAGCGAACGTCTTTTCCTGAGGGCTTCGGCCATGCCTGGCTCGCTTCCGGTTCGGGTGCCGCGGGTGCCTACTTCACCGCCGAGAAGGACACGGGCACGAGGTAGCGGTTCTCCTGCTTCACCACCCGGTGGCCGTTGCCCGCCTGGTAGATCGCCCAGCGCGGGTCGGTGACGGCCTTCGCCTGGCCCGCCTCGCGCTGGGCCTGGTCGTCCCAGTACCACAGGTGCTTCACCTGGTTGATGGTGCCGGTGATCGAGAAGAAGTAGCCGATGAGCTGCCAGCCCGCATCGTCGATGATCGGCTTGGCCAGCGCCTTGGTGATGGCGACGTAGTTGGGCACCTGCGCATAGGTGATGGTGTAGGTGCGCTCGTCGACGAAGGCGTTGGGGCTGCCGTTGCCCATGAAGGCGAAGGGTTCGACCACGTCGGTCGCGGCCCACAGGCTGTTTTCCTGCGCCGCGATCATGTCGGCGCTGCCCTTGCGGTACTCGGTCCAGGCCGGGTCGGCGTTCAGCGCGGCCCGCTGGTCCTGGCGCTCCTGCGCGTTCTCCCACTCCCAGAAGTGGACCACCTTGTTGAGCCCGCCGGTCTCGACCGTGTAGTAGCCGCGCTGGCGGAAGCCGTACTTCTCCTGCAGCGGCACGGCGTTGGTTTCCACATGCTCCAGATAGGCGGGCAGCTTGCCCGGATTGACGGTGTAGGTGCGCGCATCGACGATCATCTCGCCTGTCTCCCCCGAAAATGGCGTTCGTTCCCCGCGCGGGTGGCCGCCGGGATTTGGGTGTATCGTGGCACGCCAGCGTTGCGGTTGAAAGGCAGGCGCGGGGAGAAAGCATCGATGGAAGAAGCGAATATCCGGCAGGTGATCGAGACGGGGGCGATCCTGGGCGAAAGCCCGGTCTGGTCTCCGGGCGAGCGTGTGCTCTGGTGGCTCGACATCAAGGCGCCGGCGCTGCACCGCCACGACCCGGCGACGGGCGCGAACGACAGCTGGCCCGTCGAACAGGAGATCGGCTCGATCGTGCTGCGGCGCGGCGGCGGGCTGGTGGGCGGGCTGCGCGACGGCTTCGCCTTCCTCCATGTCGGTGCGCCGGGAACGCCGGTCGTCCTCGACTGGATCTGCAATCCGGAGCCCGACCGGCCCGAGAACCGCCTGAACGACGGCCGCGCCGACCGGCAGGGCCGCTACTGGGCGGGGTCCATGCACGATCCCGAGGGCCCGCCCGAGACCTATTTCGAGCGCGAGCCCGTCGGCACCTTCTGGCGGCTCGACCCGGACGCCAGCGTGCACGCGATGATTCCGGACATCCTCGTCTCCAACGGGCTGTGCTGGTCGCCCGACGGGCGGACCATGTATGCGGCCAACTCGCCGACGCGGATCATGCGCGCCTGGGACTACGACCCGGAGACGGGCGGCATCGCCAACGAGCGCGTCTTCGCGACCTTCCCCGAGGAAGACGGGCGCGGCACGCCCGACGGCGCGATCGTCGATGCCG
>JAYPUG010000486.1:0-1044 GCA_038133965.1 Rhodospirillaceae bacterium
CCGAACGCGCTTTCGTTCGAGCTGATGACGACCCGGTCCGCGCCGCTCATGCCCGCTTCGCTGCCGGCGTAGGGCGTGATCTCGAGAATGCCCGGTCTGGGTTTGGGGGGTGCCATATCGAACTCCGCGCGCTCAGGCACCGGCACCGAAGGGCGCGGGATACGCACCCAACAGCCGGATGTCGGCACCGCCGAGAAGCCGGGCGACGGCGCGCAGGCGCCGGTCGTCGCCGGCCACGAAGCCACCCAGATCAGCGATGTGCATGTGTTCGCCCGAGCCGTCGGGCGCGTCGCTGACCGTCTGCGCATCGGCAGCCAGGTCGTTTTCGGCGAGGAGTTCGGCGATACGCGCCCGGCTGACCTCTTCGTTGCAGGTGAACATGACAAGGCTGCGGTCGTCGCCCGATTCCTCGGGTTCCGAGCGGGCAAGCACGAACCCGCCCGCCCCCGTAGCGTTCGACGTGTACCAGGGCACCCGCGCCACGACGTGGACGTCCGGTGCATCGCGCATGTCGATCCACCAGCGCGACATGGGCGACGCGTGCGGCAACGGCACGATACCGGCGGAAATCTCGCCCCGGGCAACCGCGGCCACGACGTGCCCGGCATTCTCGAAGCGGGTCGGATTGGCGGCGATGCCGAACTGCTCGTTCGTCAACCGCAGCGCGGACCCGTGGTCCTCGAACGGACAGTAGCCGACAGTGAAATCGCCCTGCAGGCGCGTCGCGCCCGCGACGATGTCGCGCCCGACGCGCACGATCATCGCTGCAGGCAGGTCGCCGCCATGGCGGTTCAGCAGGCGGCGCAGCAGCTGTGCCTCGCGGGCCGGCCGGAACAGCGCGCCGTTCGCGCTCGCCTTTCGGCGTCCGATTTCGGCCACGATCTCGCCGCGCCGCATGAGCAGGTCGTGCAGCAAATCGTCGATGGAGTCGATCTCGCGGCGCAGCGCCGCAAGGCTGTCGGGCGCGGTGCTCATCGTGGTTCACGTCCGGGGAAAAAGCGGACCAGGTTGTATCGTTCCGACCCGGCTTTGGCACAGAAAACG
>JAYPUG010000486.1:1054-1444 GCA_038133965.1 Rhodospirillaceae bacterium
TCGCGTGCGCGGCCGCGACGAAACGAACCCAAGCCAAACCGATGACGATACGCGCAGAAGACGGCGTCGGCGCCGCCGGCGAACCCATCGCAGTGAACCCCGCGGTCACCGACCTGCCGGGGCAACGTGTCGTGTTGGGCGCCGATACGCCGCTCCGGCTCGCCTCCGGCCAGTTGCTGGGACCGTTCACCGTGGCCTACCAGACCTACGGTGAACTGAACGCGGACCGCAGCAACGCCATCCTCGTCTGTCACGCGCTCACCGGGGATCAGTACGTCGCGGAATCCCACCCAGTGACCGGGCGCCCGGGCTGGTGGGCGCGGGTTGTCGGGCCGGGCCTGACCATCGACACCGACCGCTACTTCGTGATTTGCGTGAACGTGCTCGGCG
>JAYPUG010000486.1:1454-1749 GCA_038133965.1 Rhodospirillaceae bacterium
CATGGGCACCGCGGGGCCCAAGGACATCGATCCACGGACCGGAAAGCCCTTCGGGCTCAATTTTCCGCTGATCACCATCGCCGACATGGTGGAAGCGCAGAAGCTCGTCGTGGACTCGCTCGGCGTCGAGCGCCTGTTCGCCGTCATCGGCGGCTCCATGGGTGCCATGCAGGTTCTGGAATGGGCCTCGCGCTATCCCGACCGCATCTTCTGCGCCATTCCGATTGCGGGCGCGGCGCGGCATTCGGCCCAGAACATCGCGTTCCACGAGGTCGGCCGCCAGGCGATCATGGCG
>JAYPUG010000487.1:0-1743 GCA_038133965.1 Rhodospirillaceae bacterium
GGCCCCCCCGACCCCATCGACGCCGACGCCGAGACGAACACCTTCTTCATGGGAACGATGTCCAACGGGCAGGGCCACGACACGTCCTACAAGCAGATCATGTCCGATCGGCTGGGCGTCGATACCGACAACATGGTGATGGTCCAGGGCGACAGCGACTTGGTGCCCGCGGGCCTGACGGGCGGCTCGCGCTCGGTCACCGTCGGCGGCGTCGCCGTGGCGAAGGCATCGGAAGAGATCGTCGAGAAGGGCCGCCGGGTCGCCGCGCACGTGATGGAGGCGGCCGACGCCGACATCGAGTATTCCGACGGCACCTTCCGGATTGCCGGCACCGACCGGACCATGGGCCTGTTCGAGGTGGCGAAGGCCGCGCTCGACCCCGCGAACCTGTCCGAGGGCGAGGAGCCGGGCCTCGACACCACGGCCACCCAGGCGCCCGAGGCGGCGACCTTCCCCAACGGCTGCCATGTCTGCGAGGTCGAGATCGACCCCGAGACCGGAGACGTGGAAATCCTGCGCTACACCGCGGTGGACGATTTCGGAGACGCCATCAACCCGCTGCTGATCGCCGGGCAGGTGCATGGCGGCGTCGTCCAGGGGATCGGTCAGGCGCTGCAGGAACACACGGTCTATGACGAGGAATCGGGCCAGCTCGTGTCCGGCTCGTTCATGGACTACCGGATGCCGCGCGCCGACGACCTGCCCTTCTTCGAGTTCTCCATGCGCAACACGCCCTGTGCGACGAATCCGCTCGGCATCAAGGGCACGGGCGAGGCCGGCGCGATCGCGGCCTGCCCCGCGGCGATCAACGCCATCGTCGATGCGCTGTCGGCCGATGGCGGGCCGGTCGAGGTCGATATGCCGGCCACGCCGGACATCGTGTGGGCGCTGGCCAACCGGGGCCGGATGGCGGCGGAATAGCCGCCGCACGGGGAGAGCGGGCAATGACCCTCGACACAGCCGCGCTGCTGCCGGTGGCGCGCGACCTGGCCGATGCCGCCGGCACGGCGATCATGGCCGTCTACCGAACGGATTTCGATTCCACGCGCAAGGACGACGGCTCGCCGCTGACCGAGGCGGACACGGCCGCGGAGGCCGCCATCGTGCCGGGCCTGCGCGCGCTCACGCCCGACATTCCCGTCGTCTCGGAGGAAGAGGTCGCGGAACGCAACGGCCCGGACCGCGTGGGCCGGACCTTCTGGCTGGTCGATCCCCTCGACGGCACGCGCGAATTCCTCAAGCGCAACGACGAGTTCACCGTGAACATCGGCCTGATCGTCGAGGGCGTGCCCGCGCTGGGCGTGCTGTATGCGCCCGCGCTGGACCTGATGTTCACGGCCGCGGGCACCGGCACGGCGACCCTGCGCGACGGCACGGGCACGACGCACCCGATATCGTGCCGCGCGGCACCCGGCGACGGCGTGGCGGTGATGGTCAGCCGCTCCCATGCGACGAACGACAAACTCGACGGCTGGCTTGCCGACAAGAACGTGGACGAGCGCATCCCGCGCGGAAGCGCGCTCAAGTTCGGCCTGTTGGCCGAAGGCAAGGCCGACATCTATCCGCGCTTCGGTCCGACCTGCGAATGGGACACCGCGGCCGGCCACGCCATCGTGCTGGCGGCCGGCGGGACGGTGGAGACCTTCGACGGCGAACCGCTGTCCTATGGCAAGCCCGACTTCCTGAACCCGGGCTTCGTCGTTTACGGCCGACGCTAGGCCATGACCGCCGCCAATCTCCGGC
>JAYPUG010000488.1:0-1741 GCA_038133965.1 Rhodospirillaceae bacterium
AGAAAACGGCGCTCATGTCGGTGCTCCTCCTGCGGTGGTTCTCTGACGTTGTCGTGTCCGGTGTCGTGTCCCGGGCTTCGGCCGGGCGGCTCCGCGCAACACGCGGGCGTGCATTGCCCCGGCCCGCGCGCGGTGCTTGGATACGCGCCCGGCAAACGGAGTGGTCATGAAACCGGTTGTGTTCGCGCTGGCGCTTCTGCAGCGCTTCTTCTATCCGCGCGTCGATACGCGCGAGGCCGCGCTCCAGGCGGCGCGCAACGGCGGGCTGGCGGGCTGGATCAAGGTCGCCGACCATTTCGTGCTCGGCGCCTTCCTCATCGTCATCATCGCACCCGGCCAGGAGGTGCTGTCGGGCGACCAGCTCATCCCCGCGACCATCCAGTTCTTCATCGCGCTGTTCTACGGCATCGCCGGCACCTCGGCCTGGCGCGGCCGGCGCACCGGCGCCGTCGCCGTGCTCGTGCTGGTGATCCTCGACTCGCTGCTCGAATTCGCGCTGATCGGCGGCACCGACGCGCACGCCATCGTCAATCTCGCCGCCTTCATCCTCGCCATCGGCGGGGTGCGCGGCGCCTTCGCATATGCCCGCTTCGTGAAGGCCGACGGGGCATAGATTCCGCCGCACCGCGCGGTATAGGCTGGGCCGAACGCCAACGGAGAGACCCCATGTCCGACCTCGTCAAACCCCACGCAAAGCTCACCGAGGCCGGCGCACGCGCCATCGTGCGCGGCGCCGCCGCCAAGGCCGCCGAGATCGGCGTGCCCGAGTGCATCGCCGTCGTCGATGACGGCGGCCACCTGATCGTCTTCATGCGCATGGACGGCGCCTTCGCGCTCTCCACCGACACGGCCATCGCCAAGGCGCGCACCTCGGCGATCTACCGCGTGCCCACCGGCGAGATTCCCGAGGGCGTGGATATCCGCCTCGCCGTCGCCACCCAGGGCCAGCGCATCAACCTGCCCGGCGGCCTGCCGATCATTATCGACGGCGTGTGCGTGGGCGGCGTGGGCATCGGCTCGGGCACGGGCGAGGAGGACCGCATCTGCGCCAATGCCGGCCTCGCCGCGCTCGAGGGGGCGCAGACGTTCTAGGGGCCGAACCTACCCGCCCCCCAGCGGGTCCCAGTCCATGCCCACCGTCTCGGGAAACGCCGCCCGCGGCACCGGCGGGCGGAACCCCACGGCGAACATGCGAAAGGCGTCGGCCCCATGGCTGGCGGCGTCGTGGCGCGCCCGGTCCTTCCACACCCCGCGTTTCGCATCCCACTCGCGGCGATACGAATCCAGGTGGCGGATGCCCGTCTCGCAGCGCACGGCATCGAAGGGGCAGCGCGCCAGCGCGTTCCGCGCGGCCTGGATGTCCGCGCCCGCATCCGTGGCGCGCGGCACCGTGACGACCGGGCGCACGCCCAGGTCTTCCAGCATCCGCCGGCGCGACAGGCCGGTGCCCAGCTCGCGGGTCTCCACGTCGTGCGGCAGGTAATGCGTGCCATAGACATAGGCCTTGTCGACCAGCACCCGGGCATAGTGCGCCAGCCCCTCGCCCGAATTCTCGTAGTAATCGACGAACCGGTCCTCGCCGCCCGCGCGCTGGTGGAACCAGATCGCGTTGGCGTCGTTGAAGCCCAGGTCCCAGAAGGTGTTCACCGGCAGCGCGGGGTCGTGGGGCACGGCCTCGATCCGTCCCTCGCGGCGCACCCGCGCCATCTCGCGGGCGTAGTACGCGCCCTCCACGGCCGCC
>JAYPUG010000489.1:0-1739 GCA_038133965.1 Rhodospirillaceae bacterium
TGCGGTGGTCTGGTTGAGCAGGGCCTGGCTGAACACGGAGGGGATGATCCCCGGCACATCAACGGTCAGGTCGTCGGGCAGCGCCGCCAGAAGGTCGGCGTGCTTGCGGTCGCCGCGCTGCGCGGCAACGGATGAGCAGACGTACTCGCCCAGCGAGAGGGTGACAGGGGCCTTCGTGATCTGTGCAGCGACCACGGGCGTCTCCTCGATGATCTCGGCCTCGGGGGCCGTCGGGGTGTCCGACATTTCGACCTCCTCGGTCGGTTCGTTGGTCTCGGATGCCGTCACGGTCGTGACCTGGGCATCCTGGAAAGCGGGGATCGCGCAAAGCGAGATCTCCATGAGTGAGGCGCGGCTGACCACCTGGACGCCCTCGGCGTCCTCTGCAGCGATCACGTTCACGCCTACGGACAGGCCCCCACGGGAGCCCGACTGTGCGGTGGCAAGCGCCGCGTCACCGTCTGCGGTGTTGTCCACTCGGAATGTGGCGATGGCACCGTCCTCGCCATCGGTGAGGTCTGCGAGGACGCCCACCGGACGGGTGGTGTCGTGGTCGAGGAGCAGGGGCGTGATGGCCCGGCCCTTCGACAGCGAGCCGGGCAGGAAGGAGTAGGCGATGCCCCCCAGCTCGGCGGTCTTTGAGAACGGCACGGCGATGCCGGTGATGGTGCGGCTTTCCTTGTCGGAGGCCGCGACGTCAATATCGAAGCGAAGCATCTATACGACTCCCGGGGTCGTGTCTCTGGTGGTGGTGGCGGATGAGGGCACTCCCAGATAGGAGCGGGCCTCCTCGGCGCTGATAATCGAGGCCCCGACCAGCGCGGTGGCGTAGTCCACGGCTGCCTGCGGGTCGGAGCGCAGGAACGCCTCGACGCCGAACGTGATCTGCTGGCCGCGTGGCAGAACGTGAGGCATTGACAGGCCTTGCTCTAGCGCGACGACGACCGGGCCGACGGCCTGCTTGGTGAACGCTGACCAGCTCTGGAGCACCGAGGAGTAGGTCATGCTCGCGCCGTTGCCGGTGGGCGCTGCGCCGATCATCGGGCCGGGCACGTTAAACAGGCGGGCGATCTCCGTTGCCGCGATCCCACGGGCCTCGGCCATCTGGAGGTCGGCGGCGGTACGGGCGGAGGGTGTCTCGAACGACACGCCCTGGAGGAACGCGATGGCGTTTGTCTTGCGGGCGGCGACGAACTGCTCCACCAGCTCGCGGGCTTCCTCGGGCCCGAGCTCGGCGCTTTCGTTCTTCAGGATGCCGGCGGGCAGGTCCGAGGCGACAATCCGCGAGGCCGCGTCATCGAGGTGGAGGGCTGCGCGGATGGTGTTAGCCCCGTAGGTGAGGATGCCTTCATTGCCGTTGCGGAAGATGATCACATCGGTCGGGTCGAGCATCTGGTCGCCAGCCTCGACGCCGATCAGGCGCTTGTAGGAGGCGAGGTTGTCGTCCCACACCTCTGACCAGCTGCCGGGGGGCAGGCGGCGGGCACGGACGGGGTAGCCGCGAGGCAGCTGCTGTGTCTCGATGCCGTCGCGGGCGAGGATCACCCAGCAGGCCTTCCCCTGGAGGAGAAGGTCGTCCACCGTCCACTCCAGCACGTTGGCGAGAGTGTCGTCGGGGTCGGGCTGGGTGATGAGGTGGCCGGGAGCGAGGATGTCGGTGCCCCGGCTGCGCTGGAGCGACAGCTGGGCGACAGTCCCGGCGATCAAGTTCCGGCAGGCGGCGAATGAGGGGATGCTCA
>JAYPUG010000490.1:0-1734 GCA_038133965.1 Rhodospirillaceae bacterium
CCTGGCGGGATTGCTGGGCCGGGGCGAGATGCTGATCCATGGCACGACCCGCGCCATCAACGCGATCATCACCGGCAACACCGCAAAGACCGCTTTCCTGACGACGGCCGGCCACCCCGACATTCTCGTCCTGCGCGAGGGCGGGCGGATCGAGCCGTTCAACTTCACCGTCGCCTATCCCGAGCCCTATGTGCCCCGCGCGCTCACCTTCGAGATACCGGAGCGGATCGACAGTGCGGGCGGCGTGCACACGCCGCTGGATGAGGCGGCAACCGTCGAGATCATCTCGAAGCTCAAGGCGATGGACGTCGAGGCGGTCGCGGTCTGCTTCCTGTGGTCGATCTACAACCCGGTGCATGAACTGCGGGTCGGGGAACTGCTCGCCGAACACCTGCCGGGCGTGCCCTGTACGCTGTCGCACCGGCTCAACCCGGCCTTGCGCGAGTATCGCCGCGCGTCGGCGACGGCCATCGACGCGTCGCTCAAGCCGCTGATGGGGCGCTATCTGGGCGGGCTGACCGAGCGGCTGACCGATGCCGGGTTTGCGGGGCGGACGCTGGTGCTGACGTCCCAGGGCGGCATGCTGGACGCCCACGACCTGGCGCAGAAGCCGATCCACGCGATCAACTCCGGCCCCTCGATGGCACCCATTGCCGGCCGAAACTATGCCGGGCTCGATACCGACACCGCCAACGTCATCATCGCGGACACCGGGGGCACCACCTACGACGTGAGCCTCGTGCGCGACGGGCGCATTCCGCTGACGAAGGAGACCTGGATCGGCCAGCCCTTCCGCGGTCACATGACCGGGTTCCCCTCGATCGACATCAAGAGCGTGGGTGCAGGCGGCGGTTCCATCGCCTGGGTGGATGCCGGGGGCCTGTTGCATGTCGGCCCGCGCAGCGCAGGTGCGGTGCCCGGGCCGGTCTGCTACGGCGCGGGCGGCACCGAGCCCACGGTGACCGATGCCTGTGTGACCCTGGGCTATCTCGATCCCGATTATTTCCTCGGCGGCAGCATGAAGCTGGACGCCGGTGCCGCGGCTGCAGCCATCGAGGAGCATGTCGCGGGGCCGCTCGGGTTGCCCGTGGAAGAGGCGGCAGCCGCGATCCTCAGCGTTGCGACCGAGAATATGGTGCAGGCGATATCGGACATCACCGTGGACCAGGGCATCGATCCCGCGGAATCGGTGTTGATTGGCGGCGGCGGCGCGGCCGGCCTCAACTCCGTCTTCATCGCCCGGCGGCTGGGCTGCCCGACGCTGATCATCCCCGAAACCGGGGCGGGCCTCAGCGCGTCGGGTGCGCTCATGTCCGACCTGACAAACGAGTATCGCGCGACCTTCTTCACCACGTCCGATGCCTTCGACCGTGACGGGGTGAACGGCACCCTCGAGGCGCTCGAGGCCGAGTGCCGGGCGTTCATTGAGGGTCCGGGTGCCTCCGCGCTGTCCCACGACATCGAATTCGCGGTCGAGGCGCGCTATGCCTCGCAGGTCTGGGAGATCGAGGTGCCGCTGCCGGTCGCACGCATCACGGAGGACGCACAGCTCGAGGCGCTGATCGAGGCCTTCCACGCCATGCACGAACGTATTTTCGCCATTCGCGACCCGGGGTCGGTCATCGAGTTCGTCGGCTGGACGGCCACCGCGCGTTGCCGGCTTCGCGACGGCGGGCCCGGCCGGCTCGGGAAGGGTGGCGGCCATGCGGCGGGCGGGACCCGGAAGGTCTGGTT
>JAYPUG010000491.1:0-1728 GCA_038133965.1 Rhodospirillaceae bacterium
CGCAGCCAGTCGAACAGGAACTGCAGGAGGAAGTCGCTCTCGCGCCGGTCCATCCCCTTGATGAAGGTGGTCATGGATTCGTTGACGAAGATGCCCTTCCTGCCCGTCTCCGGGTGGGTGCGCACCACGGGGTGCAGCGCGGGCGTATAGGCGGCCTTGCGCTGCAGGTGTTCCTGGTAGCCCTTGTCCCAGAGCTCCGGGCGCACCGTCTCGCCATAGGCCTTGAACCGGTCGTTGTAGGCCCACAGCCCGTCGAGATGGGCCTGCATCCGGTCCGACAGCGCCTCGTACGCCGCGACGGCGTTCACCCAGATGGTGTCGCCGCCGCCGGGCGGGATGTCCTTCGCATAGAGCACCGTGCCCATGGTCGGCCGTGCTGTGCCGACGAAGTCGATGTGCCACAGGTCGCGGGTGATGTGCGGCGGGTTCTCCGCATCGTACTCCAGGATATCGACGTCGGGGTGTTCGTCGCTCTTCTCGAAGCCCGAGGCGGACGAGGGCTGCACCTCGCCGAAGCGCCGGGCGAAGTCCGCCTGCTGGGCCTGGGTCAGCTGCTGGTCGCGAAAGACGATCACCGTGCGGTCCAGCAGCGCGGCGTGGATCTCGTCGAACTGCCGGTTGGTGAGGGCGCCCGACAGGTCCACCCCCTCGATCGTCGCGCCGCAGGCGGGCGACATCTCGGTGACGCCGATGGTCTCGTAAGCCGTGGTGCCGGTCGTTGTTCCGGTCATGGGTCGCGCTCCCGTTGCCGGCCCCGATACTCGCGCAGCGCGCGGGGCCGAACAAGGTTGCGTGGGCGGTCCAGATGGCATGTCTTGCGAGCCGGGCGTTAGTGCGGGCCGTCAGTGCAGGTCGTCCGGCCCGAAACAATCCACAGGCAGGGGAGACGAACGGCTCGTGAATCGGCCCGGTCACGCTAGTCTCCGCTGTAACAATTCCGCAACGGAAACGTCACAAACCAACGCCGCCGTCTCCGCCCCCGTGTTCCCCTTCACGAAATCCATCCAGCAGGTCGCTGCGCTTCCCTTTGCCCCGCGCGAAGGCGGCATCGACGTGCTGCTCGTCACCGCGCGCAGCGACGGGCGCTGGCTGTTTCCCAAGGGCGGTCCGGAGGGCGCGCGCCCCTTCGCCGAGGAAGCCGCGCGCGAGGCGCGCGAGGAGGCCGGAGTTACCGGTGCGGTGCATCCCGAGGCGCTCGGCCACTACACCTACCGCAAGCGCATGTCCGGCGGCTATGCGGTGCGCGCACGGGTGCTCGTCTATCCGCTTGTCGTGCGCGACTTGCAGCACGACTGGCCCGAACGCGGCCAGCGCGAGCGCCGCTGGGTGGCACTGGACGCCGCTGCCGCGCTGGTCGGCGACACATCCCTTTCGCGCCTGATCGCGCGTCTCGCGCGCCAGGGCGGTGCGCCCCTGCGTGCGGCAGCCGATGCGCTGGCGGCCGCGACCGACACCGACAACCCACAGCCGACCGCCTGTTAACCCCGGAGTTCCGACGATGGCCCAGATCAAGCAATCCCTCGACAAGGATCTCGCGAAGATCGTCCATGTGGAGGCCGCCACCCGCTCGCTGGCGGGCACCGTGGGCACCCACGGGATCGCGGTCGTCTTCCTGGGCCTGACGGCGCTGCTCGCCGGCCTCTATGGTGGGGTCACGGCGGACACCGCGCTGGTGGTGGTCGCGGCCATCCGCGGCGGCTACATGGCGCTCAACATCGGCGCCAACGA
>JAYPUG010000492.1:0-1725 GCA_038133965.1 Rhodospirillaceae bacterium
GCTCGTCGGAATCGGTCGAGCGCGTGCGCCTCGACCAGAAGGAGTACCAGTTCCTCTATGCCGACGGGGATTCGTTCACCTTCATGGACCAGGAGACCTTCGAGCAGGTCACACTCAACAGCGACACGATCGACGAGGAGCAGTCGCGCTTCCTGCAGGACGGCATGGTCGTCCAGATCGAGTCCTTCGAGGAAGAAGCCATCGGCGTCGAGCTGCCCGAAAAGGTCACGCTGGAGGTCGTCGAGGCGGACCCGGTGGTCAAGGGCCAGACGGCCACCTCGTCCTACAAGCCCGCGATGCTCGAAAACGGCGTACGCATCCAGGTGCCGCCGCACATCGAGGCGGGCACGCGCGTCGTGGTGAACACCGCCGACGCCACCTACGCCGAACGCGCCAAGGACTGAACCCCGACGCGGCGCGGCTGCGCAGCGAAGGCACGAACATATGCGCCCCGCCATCATCAACGTCATGGACAAGGCCGCACGGCGCGCGGGCCGCGATCTCGCCCGCGATTTCGGCGAGGTCGAGCAGCTCCAGGTCTCGCGCAAGGGCGCGGCCGACTTCGTTTCGGCCGCCGACCGCCGGGCGGAGGAGACGATCCACTACGAGCTGATGCGCGCGCGGCCGGACTTCGGCTTCCTCGGCGAGGAGGGCGGCAAGCAGGAAGAGGGAGACGGCGTGCATCGCTGGATCGTCGATCCGCTCGATGGCACCACGAACTTCCTGCACGGCGTGCCGCACTTCGCGATCTCGATCGCGCTGGAGGAGCGCGGCCGGATCGTGGCGGGCATCGTCTATGAACCTCTGAGCGACGACCTCTACTGGGCCGAAATGAACAACGGCGCCTTCCTGAACGATTCGCGCCTGCGCGTCTCCGCGCGCCAGCACCTGTCGGAATCGCTGATCGCCACCGGCACCCCCTTCAAGGGCCATGGCGAGCCCGAGCGCTACCTGCCGACGCTGGCGGCCGTGATGCCGGAGGTCGCAGGCATTCGCCGGATGGGCGCTGCGGCGCTCGATCTCGCCTATGTGGCCGCCGGCCGGAGCGAAGGTTACTGGGAATTCGGCACCCATATCTGGGACATTGCGGCCGGCATCCTGATCGTGCGCGAAGCGGGGGGGTTCGTCAGCGCACCCGACGGGCGCGACAACATGCTGGCCAGCGGCGACATCGTCGCGGCGAACGACCGGATCCACGATCCGCTGCGCCGGCTGATCCACGGGGCGGACCCCGGACCCGGCGCAACCGGGGATGACGGTTAACCACGCGTCGCGAAGCGGTTGTCGATTTCGCGGGCGGTACGGTATGTTCGCCGCGCCGGTACGCACCGCCGTACCGCAACGGGTTCGAGAGGGTTGGGGCATGAAGTCTGGCAAACGAGCGCAAACGCGCGCGCAGATGATCCCGCACATGGCGATTGCGGGCGCGCTGGGCGCGGCGGCGATCCTGGCATCGGCACCGGCCGACGCACAGCAGCGCTATCTGGGCAGCACCAGCAATGTCGTCATCGACCTGAGCGTGCTGGACGGCGGCGGTGCGGGCGGCACCGGCCTGCCCCCGCTCGGCCAGACCGTTCCGGGCACGGGCGGCAGCGTCGTCCTGTTCCCGCCGACCGAACCGCCGGTCTCGCGCCTGCAGGGACCGCTGGCCGGACAGTCGCCCAACCTTGCCCCGCCAACACGCCCCCGCCCGGCCCCCCAGCCGCCGGTCGCACAGGCTCCGGC
>JAYPUG010000493.1:0-1725 GCA_038133965.1 Rhodospirillaceae bacterium
AATTCCCGGTTATAGGGCCCCGTGGAATCGACTGTCAGCACCAGCGCTTCGAATCCCGCGGCCTCGGCCCGCGGCACGGCCTTCAGGGAGGCTTCCATGTCCCGCCAGACATAGAGGTGATACCAGAGCCGCCCGCCGCCGCCATTCTCGACGATCTGCTCCATCGGCGTGTTGGACGTGCTGGCGACGGTGAAGGGGATGCCCGCGCGCGCGGCCGCCCGCGCCAGCGCCGTCTCGCCCCGATACCACACGAAGCCCGCCGGCCCCGTCGGCCCGATGGCGACGGGCATGTCGACGGACTTGCCGAACAGGGTCGATTTCGTGTGCCGCGACGAGGTGTCGTTCAGCACGCGCGAGCGCAGCTTGATGCGCTCCAGCGCCTCACGGTTGTGGCGCAGCGCCACGTCGTCCTCGGACCCCCGGTCGCAGAACTCGAACAGGCCCTTGGTCAGGCGGCGGTGCGCCATCTTGCGCAGGTCTTCGATGTTGAGGGCGGAAGCAAGATCGGACATGGGGCAATTCCAGACTTGGCGGGACGGTGTTGGGGCAAGAGTACCTGACGACCAGCAGTTGCATGATGTTACTTCGGTGGGTTAGCCGGGGTGAACCCGGTCTTGTGGTGTTGTTCGCGGTTGTCGATATGTCGAGGAGTTACCCTTGGCGGCGAGAATCGGGGTGTGCCGTGATACGTCCGCCGGAATCCCGGTTCCTTCGAGGGAGAATAGTGTTCTCGCATTTTACCTCGATGACGATTGTAGGTGTTCGCTGCGGCATGCGATCCTTACTGACCCCGTCTCGGGTTTGAATTGTTGACGGGACCTGCCGTCTGCGAGGCGCACACATTTCCAGGGACCGCGAGATCGGCGACACCCATGCCGGCACCGACGCTCAGTGTCATTCTCTGCAACTACAACGACGCGCCCTATCTCGAGGCTGCCGTCACGACGATCGTTTCGGCTCCGCAGCCACCCGACCAGATTGTTGTTGTGGATGACGGATCGAGCGATGACAGCGTCGTGATCCTCGAGGGTCTGTGTGCAAGATTTCCCGAGCTGGAGCTGATCCGTCACGAACGCAACGAGGGCGTGATCGCGGCCGGGAACACAGGGCTGGCCCACGTACGCGGCGATTTCGTCGCGTGGTGGTCAGTCGATGACCGCGTCGATCCCGGGATATTTGCCGCCGCCCGGCAGGCTCAGCGAGTTGTGGAACCCCGCAGCGCTCGCCGCCGGTGGTATCGATGTTTCGTTTGCTCAGGACAACCTGACCTACAGCAGCGCCACTGGCGTCGTCCGCGCCTTGCATTTCCAGGCACCGCCCCACGATCAGGGCAAGCTCGTCACATGCGTTACGGGCGCGATATTCGATGTCGCCGTTGACATACGAACCGGTTCGCCCACGCGGGGGCGCCATGTGGCCGTCGAACTGAGCGAGGACAATCGCCGCCAGCTCTGGATCCCGAGCGGTTTCGCCCATGGCTACTGTACGCTCACGGCGGAAACCCGGGTGCTCTACAAGCTGTCGGCTCCGTATCACGCGGACGCGATGGGGGGACTCCTCTGGAACGACCCATCCCTCGGAATTGAGTGGCCCGTGGCCGCCTCCGATGCGATCGTGAATGCACGCGACGCGGCCTGGCCCGACCTCACCGGCCTCGACTCTCCGTTCGTGTGGCAGGGCTGACATGCGCGCCCTCGTGACAGGTGGCGCCGGGTTCATCGGGTC
>JAYPUG010000494.1:0-1722 GCA_038133965.1 Rhodospirillaceae bacterium
ACGTCGGTCAACAAGGGCAAGTCGATGATCGGCGAGGAGATCGAGATCAACGAGGCGCTCGAGGCGGCCGGCATCCGCCCGGTCGAGACCGATCTTGGCGAATACATCATCCAGCTGCGCGGCGAGAAGCCGAGCCACATCATCGCGCCGGCCGTGCACCTGACCAAGGCGCAGGTCGAGGAGAGCTTCCGCGCCAACCACACCGATCTCGATCCCGATCGGGTTCTGGAGGAGCCGCCGACGCTTCTCGACGAGGCGCGGACCATCCTGCGCAAGAAGTACTTCGAGGCGGAGGTTGGCATCACCGGCGCGAACCTGCTGATCGCCGAGACGGGCTCGTCGATCATCGTCACCAATGAAGGCAACGGCGACCTGTCGCAGCTGATCCCCAAGGTGCACATCGTGCTCGCGAGCCTCGAGAAGATGGTGCCCACGCTTGAGGATGCGGCGACGATCCTGCGCGTTCTGGCGCGCTCGGCAACGGGCCAGGAATTCTCGTCCTACACCACGGTCTCGACCGGCCCGAAGCGCGAGGGCGATCCCGACGGGCCGGACGAATATCACGTCGTCCTGCTCGACAACGGGCGCACCGACATGCTCGGCACCGAGTTCCAGGACATGTTGCGCTGCATCCGCTGCGGCGCCTGCATGAACCACTGCCCGGTCTATCAGTCGGTCGGCGGCCACGCTTACGGCTGGGTCTATCCCGGCCCGATGGGCTCGGTCCTGACCCCGGGCTTGCTGGGCGTTGACGAGGCGGGGCACCTGCCCAACGCGTCGTCCTTCTGCGGGCGCTGCGAGGAGGTCTGCCCGGTCCGCATCCCGCTGCCCAAGCTGATGCGCCACTGGCGCGAGCGCGAGTTCGAAAAGCACCTCTCGCCCGGCGCGGCGCGCGTGGGCCTCGGCATCTGGGCCTTCTTCGCGAAGCGCCCGCGCCTCTACGGCGTCCTCGCTGACCTCGAGATGCGGCTGCTGGCCTGGCGGGGCCGCCGGCGGGGCCGGCTGTCCTCGGTGCCGTTTGCGGGCGGCTGGACCAAGTACCGTGACCTGCCCGCACCCGAAGGCCGCACCTTCCGGGCGCGCTGGAAATCGGGCGAGCGGCCGCCTTCGAGAACGGGGGCCGCGCAATGAGCGATGCGAATTACGGCCGCGCGGCGGTCCTGGGTTCGCTGCGCCGCGCGCTGGGCCGCGACGGCCCGGTCGATGGCGAGACGGCGAAGGAGCTTCGCGCACGGATCGACGGCCATGCGCGCAACATCGTGCCCAAACGCACCGACGTCGCGCCGCCCGCGCTAATCGATCTGTTCGAGGTGATGGCCGAGCGGGTGCACGCCACCGTCGTGCGGGTCGCCGACATGAAGGCCGTGCCCGACGCCGTCGCGGACTATCTGCGCGGAGAGAACCTGCCGTCCGAGATCGTGATGGCGCCGGACCCGACGCTCGACGATGCACCGTGGGACGAGAACACGCTGCTCGAAATCCGGCGCGGCAACCCGGTCGAGGCCGACCAGGTGAGCGTGACGTCCGCACCCGCCGCCGTGGCCGAGACGGGGACGCTCGCCATGTTCTCCGGCCCCGATCACCCCTCGACCCTGAACTTCATCCCCGAGACCCATGTGGTCGTGCTGCCTGCCAGCCGGATGGTGAAGTCCTACGAGGACGTGTTCGACCAGGTCCGCGAACAGGCGGGCGATCCCGAAGCGGGCCGGGACGGGCTGCCGC
>JAYPUG010000495.1:0-1717 GCA_038133965.1 Rhodospirillaceae bacterium
CTCGCGGAGGTCGGCACGCATATCCACGAGAAACTTAACGCCATGCTCCAAGCCGTTGAATTGGCGGAACAGTTTCATGCGCGGAGACATGAGCGTGTCGCGCAGCCGGCCCAGCGCACGTGCGTAGGCGACGGGGTCTTCGGAGCTGTCTCGGGCGGCATCCATTACATCGTTCAGGCGCGCGGAATCGACCCCGTATTCGTAGGCAAGCAAGCGCAGGAATCGCAGGCGGCCATCCTCGTTCAGGTCGAGATAGACCCGGCCGAGCTCCGCGGCATTCGCGCGGGCGCTTGCCTCGCCGCCACGCCCGGAGAGGCTGGCATCGATCTGTTCCTGGAGCCGGACAAGGTCGTCGTCGGGGAGGTCCGGTTTCACGGTCAGTCCCGACCGGTTGGTCAGGCTGGCGGCACCCTCGACGACATCGCGCAACGCGCGGCGCAATAGGCCGCGCGTCCGACCGAAGAATCCGGATGTAACGGCAGTATCGGACATGCGGCCGGGAATTTGACGAACCGTCCGCCGCGTGGCAAGCGGAGCTTTGCGAAAATTTCGTGACGAACAATTGCCCGTTCTGACGTGTGCGGACTTGAGAAGGGCGCGGTTTGCCTTAAGTTCGTGGCGAACCTGAAACCGGGGAGGATCGGAAATGGCGGACAAGGAACTGGCACTCATCGTAGGCGCGGGTGAGGGGCTCAGCGCGTCGCTGGCCCGTCTGTGCGCAAGCCAGGATATGGATGTGGCACTGGCCGCACGCAATCCCGGAAAGCTGGAGAATTTGTGCGGGGAGACCGGTGCGTCCGCCTATGCCTGCGACGTGTCCGACGGGGATTCGGTCGATGCGCTGTTCGCCGCGGTCGTCGCCGAAAAAGGCGTGCCGAACCTCATTGTCTATAACCCCAGCAACAGGGCGCGCGGTCCGATCACGGAACTCGACCGAGAGGCGGTGAAGACGGCCATCATGATCACCTGCTACGGCGGGTTCCTCGTCGCCCAGAAGGCCGCAGGCCTCATGCTCGAGCGCGGCAGCGGCACGATCCTGTTCACGGGCGCTTCGGCCAGCGTGAAGGGGTATCCGAACTCCTCGTCCTTCGCGATGGGCAAGTTCGGTCTGCGCGGCCTTGCCCAGTCGATGGCGCGTGAACTCCATCCCCAGAACATTCACATTGGTCACTTCGTGATCGACGGCGGAATCCTCAAGAAATCCGGGGACGAGCGTGCCGCGGCGCGCGGCGAGGACGGGATGCTCGACCCCGATGCCATTGCCGAGACCTACATGAACATTCACAGGCAGCACCGCAGCGCCTGGACCTGGGAGGTCGAGGTCCGCCCCTGGGTCGAGAGTTTCTAGTTCCCGAACGGCGCCGCGCCGTGCGGATTGCTCTTCTGCGCGCACTCCGTGGTGCCCTAATGGCGCTGTTCGCGCTGCTGGCGGCGGCATTCGTGGGGCTGAGCGTGTATGCCGTGCTGCAGTTCGGCCTGTGGTGGCCGGGACTCCTCGAACTCGGCGGTACCACGCGCATGGTGCTGGCGGCCCTGACGCTGCTGCCATTCCTGCTTTTGTTCACAAAGCTGAACTGGTCGCGTCCGCTCGGCTGGCTGGCAGACCGCTTCAACCGGCTTGTCGAGCCCATCGACCGGGCGATTGAGCGTTCGCGCTAGGTCGTGTGCGTGATGGTGGCGACGCCGAAGATCGTGGTGAATTCGTCACACCAGATCG
>JAYPUG010000496.1:0-1716 GCA_038133965.1 Rhodospirillaceae bacterium
GCAGTCCGGTCACATCCGCGAGGTCGGCGTCGAGCTCTACCAGCAGATGCTCGAAGACGCCGTCGCGGCGGCCCGGGAAGCCGGCACGGGATCAACGCCGCGGGAGGAATGGACGCCCCAGATCACGCTGGGCGCACCCATCCTGATTCCGGAGGCTTTCGTGGCGGACCTGGGCATTCGGCTCGGCCTCTATCGGCGCATCGCAGCCATGGTCGATCCACAGGAAATCGAGGCGTTCGCAGCCGAGCTCATCGACCGGTTCGGACCGTTGCCCAACGAGGTCGAGAACCTGCTCGAGGCCATCACCCTGAAGCGGCTGTGCCGCGATGCCGGTGTTGAGAAGCTCGACGCCGGCCCCAAGGGTGCGGTCGTCACGTTCCGCGACAATGCATTTTCGGACCCTGCCGGGCTGGTTTCGTTCATCACCGGGCAGTCGGGGACGGTCACGCTCAGACCCGATCACAAGCTGGTCTATCGCCGGGACTGGACGGATCCGCAAAAGCGCATGGTCGGTGCCCGCCGCTTCATGCGACAGCTTGCGGAAATCGCACAGAGCGGAACGGAGGCGAGCCGGGAGCCGGCCGCAGAGTGACTATTCGGCCGCCTGGCCGAAACTCGCCAGATCGAAGAGCGGGAAGAACGCCTCGGGCTCCTGCGCACCCGATATGGCGTAGGCCCCGTTCACGATGAAGCACGGCACGGCATTGATGCCCATGCGCCGTGCGCGCAGATCCTCGGCGATCACCGTGTCGCGCTCGTCGTCGCCGGCCAGGAACACCGCCGCGAATTCCCGGTCTATGCCCACCGTATGCGCGATCCGGGCGAGCACGCCATCGTCGCCGATATCCTCGCCATCGAGGAAATAGGCCCGGAACAGCGCCTCGACGACAGCGTCCTGGCAGTCGAACCGTTCCGCGAGCCGGATCAGACGATGGGACTGGATCGTGTTGGGCGTCGCACCGATCGCTTCGAATGCAAAGGGAATGCGTTCGGCATGTCCGGCGCGCGCGATCGCACCGAAGATGTTGTCGGCCCGGTCCGGCGTCCCGTACTTGCCGGAGAGATAGCGCTCGCGCGTCAGGCCGCCGGCCGGGATATCCGGGTTGAGCTGGAATGCATGCCACACGATCCGTGCCGCCACGTCCTCACGCACGGCAAGCGCACGCTCAAGGCGCCGCTTGCCGATGTAGCACCAGGGGCAGACCGTATCGGAATAGACGTCGATCTGGATCATGCGCCGACCCTGCGTCGCCCCGGCGGCCCGGTCAAGTCCGGGCCGCGCGTTCCCGGTTCGCGGCGGGCACGCGTTCGGTCATAATCGGAACACAACAGGGGAGGGAGCCATGATCCTCGAACACCGCGCCTACACGATGCAGCCCGGCAACCTGGAGCGCTTCTACGAGTATCAGGTCGAGCGCGGGTTCGACGTGGTCCGTCCCATCATCGAGCCGCTGGTCGGCTATTTCTCGACCGTCGATGGCCCGCTCGAACAGGTCGTCCACCTCTATGCGTTCGCATCGCTCGAGGACTGGCGCGAACGCCTGCACGGCCTGTACGCGCTGATCAAAGTCCAGCGGCGAGGTCGGGCTGACGGCGCGGACCGACTGGTACACGGCAACGTCGATGCCTTCGTCCTCGTAGCGCGCGCGCAGGCGGTCGAAGATAAAGTCCTGCACCTGGGCGACCAGACCATCGGCCTTCACGCGGCTACCGTAC
>JAYPUG010000497.1:0-645 GCA_038133965.1 Rhodospirillaceae bacterium
CATCTGGTAGGGGTGGAGAACGTACGACCGGATTTGGTGCCCCCACCCGATATCCGTCTTGGTTTCCTGCTCGGCCTGGGCTTCTTCCTCTCGCTTCTGCATCTCGTGTTCGTACAGGCGCGCACGAAGCATGGCCATCGCCTGGGCCCGGTTCCGGTGCTGGGAGCGGTCATTCTGGCATTGCACGACAATCCCGGTCGGGATGTGCGTTATGCGAACCGCACTGTCGGTCTTGTTGACATGCTGCCCGCCCGCACCCGACGCGCGGTAAGTATCAACGCGCAGATCCTTGTCCTCGACCTCGATCTCGATCGCATCGTCGATCACGGGATAGACCCAGACAGAGGCAAAGCTCGTGTGGCGACGCGACTGGCTGTCGAAGGGGGAAATGCGGACGAGGCGATGGACGCCCGATTCCGTTTTGAGCCAGCCATACGCATTGGGACCGTTCACCTGGAAGGTCGCGGACTTGAGACCCGCCTCTTCTCCGGCGCTCTCCTCGATCCAGTCCACCTTGTAGTCGTGTGCTTCCGCCCATCGCAGGTACATGCGCACGAGCATCTGCGCCCAATCCTGGGATTCAGTGCCCCCGGCGCCGGCATTGATTTCGATGTAGCAGTCGTTGCCGTCGGCCTCGCCTGAAAG
>JAYPUG010000497.1:655-1697 GCA_038133965.1 Rhodospirillaceae bacterium
CCTGAAAGCAGGCTCTCGAGCTCGAGCTTTTCCGCACGCGCCTGAAGCGATTCGATTGCGCGTTCCCCCTCGCCCACGGCGTCACCGTCTTCTTCGGCTTCACCCAGTTCGATTAGCGTCGCGGCATCCTCGAGTTCGTTCTCGAGACCGCGCACCTGTTCGATGGACTTCTCCAGTCGGGTGCGATCGCGCAGGACCTTCTGGGCGCGTTCCTGATCGTCCCAGAGCTTGGGGTCCTCGGCCTCTGCGTTCAGCGCGTCGAGACGCTTGAGTGCATTGTCCCAGTCAAAGATGCCTCCGCATCAGGTTGAGGGACGATTCGATCGATTCGACCAGGTGACTGATTTCTGCACGCATTGCCGTTTCCGTTGATGAGCGCCCGATCCGGCGCGCCGGGGGAAGCCTAGCGCGCGGTCCGCATGCGTCAATAGCACGATCAGTATATGCCGCGCCGCGGCCCGCCCGGTTCGCCGGGCAGCCCGGAATCGGCCCCCACCACCGACCCGAGCTCCCGCGGTGCCGTACCCGGCTTGAAAGCTTCGAGGATCGTCGAACGCTCACCCGGCAGCGCCACAAGGCCCGTTTCGGGATTGACCCGGACGAGTTGGATATCCGGCGGCACGCGGAAGGGAATCACGGGCTTTCCTTCCAGAGCGCGTGCCATGAAATCCTTAAAGATCGGCGCCGGCACCGACGATCCCGTCTCGCGCGGTCCGAGGGTCTTTGGCTCGTCGAACCCGACAAACACACCGACCGCCAGATCCGGCGCAAACCCGATGAACCAGGTATCCAGCGAATCGTTCGTCGTCCCGGTTTTGCCGGCGAGCGGAATACCCAGCTGCGAAATCCGGCGGCCGGTGCCGCGATCGACAACGCCTTTCAGCATGTTCACCATCTGATAAGCGGTCCCGGCACCGATCAGGCTTTCGCGGGGGTCGGGAAGAACGGGCGGCAGTTGGTCCGACCATGCCGAGACCCTGCAATCCGGGCAGTCGCGCCCGTCATGCCGGAAGGTCGTTGCACCTGTGCGGTCCTGGATGCG
>JAYPUG010000498.1:0-1681 GCA_038133965.1 Rhodospirillaceae bacterium
CATCCGGCAATGCCAGCGCGTCGAGGTCGCCCGGCGCTGCCGCCGCATCATCGACCCACTCGCGCAAGTCGGACCCGCCGTTGATCACGTCGATCGCGAGCACATCGTCGGTATATTCATATTGGAAATCCTTGCCGCGCCAGATCGGATAATCGGGATAGAGCGCGCGGATCGCTTTGAAGCCCAGCGCCTGCACGCGCCACGGGCGGTTTCGTGTGGCCAGTGGAGGGGCGTGTGGTGTCGTCGTACGGCGCAAAGACCAGCGGGCTGCACAATGACGGGGTGAATATCGCTGCGCCGCGCGGTGCGCCGGTGCGCGCGGCGGACAACGGGGTCGTGGCGTATGCGGGCAAGGAAATACGCGGCTTCGGCAATTTGCTGCTGATCAAGCATGAGGACGGGCTCATCACCGCCTATGCGCACGCGGACTCGCTTCTGGTGAAACGGGGAGACGTGGTCACGCGCGGCCAGGTCGTCGCCAAGGTCGGTCAGACCGGCAGCGTGGAAAGCCCGCAATTGCACTTCGAGGTGCGCCGGGGAACCGAAGCGGTCGATCCGGCGCGTTACCTGCCCGGATGAGCGCTTTCGTCAGCCCGTAAGATCGAGCGGCTTGCCGAGCCGCCCCGCGATGTCCTGAATCAGCTGCCACGCAACGCGGCCCGAGCGCGAACCCCGCGTCACCGACCACTCCTTCGCCTCCGCCCGTAGCTGATCGACAGGCACGTCGAGGTCGAAATGCCGGCAGTAGGCCTCGACCATGGCGAAGAACGTGTCCTGGTCGGTGTTGTGGAAGCCGAGCCAGAGACCGAACCGGTCGGACAGCGAGACCTTTTCCTCGACCGCCTCGGACGGGTTGATGGCCGTCGAGCGCTCGTTCTCGATCATCTCGCGCGACAGCAGGTGCCGCCGGTTCGAGGTGGCATAGAACACGACGTTCTCCGGCCGCCCCTCGATGCCGCCTTCGAGCACGGCCTTGAGCGACTTGTAGCTGGTATCGTTGTTGTCGAAGCTCAGATCGTCGCAGAACAGGATGACCTGCCGTCCAGATCCGCGCAGCAGCGTGAGAAGGGACGGCAGGGACCCGATATCCTCGCGATGGATCTCGACGAGCACGAGGCCTCCCTCGACCTCGGCACTGATCTCTGCATGAGCGGCCTTCACGAGGCTCGACTTGCCCGTACCGCGTGCGCCCCACAGCAACGCGTTGTTTGCTGGCAGTCCCTTGGCGAAGCGCCGCGTGTTCTCGATCAGGATGTCGGCCTGCCGGTCGATGCCCTGAAGCAGGGTCAGCGGAATTCGGTTAACCGCGGGGACCGGCTCAAGATGGCCGTGATCCGCGCCATCGGCATGCCAGACATAGGCGTCCGCAGCCGACAGGTCGGCCTGAACCTCGGGCGCCGGTGCGATCCGTTCGAGCGCGTCGGCAATCCGGTTGAGCAGGGGGGCTAGGTCCTGATCGGTCATGCAACTCTTATCCCGGGCTGAAAACGAGGCCGGAACCTAAGCGGTGGCCCTGTCGCGGTCAACGCCCGTTCACTTTTCGGCGTCTGCCGGCGAACCGCTTGAATCACGAGAAAACATACGCACATAGACGCCACGGCCACGTTGCATTTCGAACGCGCGTCGGTATCATCCGGCGACTTCGAGACAGGCCCTGGAGGGGACATGTTCATTACGCCGG
>JAYPUG010000499.1:0-1390 GCA_038133965.1 Rhodospirillaceae bacterium
GTCTAGGCCGGTGCGTTCTCGGTCGCTTCCTCGAGTTCGGCGAAGGTGGGCCGCACGCTGCTGAGCAGGGTCTTGCGGGCGAACTCGACCGACACCGCCGGCGCGTTGCCCGCGACATGGGCGAGAATCCCGGCCTTCAGGCAGGTGAGGTACTTGCTGTTGGCTTCCTGGGCCATCTTGATGGCGCTCGCCAGCGGGCCGACGAAGCCGTAGGCGAGGAGAATCCCGAGGAACGTGCCGACCAGCGCGCCGCCGATCAGCTTGCCGAGGATCTCGGGCGGCTCGGTGATCGAACCCATGGTCTTGATGACGCCCAGCACGGCCGCGACGATACCCAGCGCCGGGAAGCCGTCGCCAAGGGTTTGCATAGCGGTTGCGATCTGTTCGTCCTCGGCGTGATGGACGTCGAGTTCCTCGTCCATGAGGGCCTCGAGCTCGTGCGGATTTTCGGTGCCCAGCGTTACGAGGCGCAGATAGTCGCAGAAGAACTCGGTGGCATGGTGATTGTTGTGGAAGCCGGGAAAGTTTTGGCACAGTTCGCTGTCGTGCGGGTTCTCGATATGGGCTTCCAGGGCCAGGTTGCCCTTGGCCTTCGCGAGTTTGAATGTCGCGTACATCATCGACAGCAATTCGATGTAGTCGGCTTTCGAGTTGGCCGGCCCCTTGAGCGCGGTCTTGAAGCCTTTGCCCGTCGACTTGAGGACATGCTTCGGGTTCGAGGTGATGTAGGCCCCGACGCCCGCGCCGCCGATGATGACCAGTTCGAATGGCTGCATGAGCACAGCCAGCTTGCCGCCCATGGCGACGTAGCCGCCGAGCACACAGCCCAGCACAACCACCCATCCGACAATTACAAGCATCGCTCTCTCGCCCACTGAACCGGGGGAATTCCGACGCTCAGAGTGGCGGAGACTGGTTAAAAAGCCGTTTAGGCCATACCGGTGCCCGCCACATCGCCGAGGAGCCGTGTGGGCAGGCCGGCGGACTCAAGCGTTTCGAGAACTTCCGCGGCGTGCGCGGCGTTCCGCGTTTCGACCACGATATCGACCTCGGTCTGCTTCACGGGAACGTCATAGAACATCCGCTGATGCACGATCTCGACGATGTTGCCGCCGGCTTCGCCTATCAGGCGGCTGACGGTTGCGAGGCTTCCTGGAGCATCCGGGATCTGCACCCGAAGCCGGACCATCTGTCCGCCCCGCACGAGCCCGCGCAGCAGCACCGAGGCGAAGAGCCGCATGTCGATGTTCCCGCCGCTGACCATCAGGCCCACGCGGCGCCCCGCAAACCGGTTGGTATCGCGCATGACCGCGGCAAGGGCGGCCGCGCCGGCGCCTTCGGCAATCAGGCTGCCGGTGTCGGCCATGATCTCGACCGCGCTCTCGATGTC
>JAYPUG010000499.1:1400-1670 GCA_038133965.1 Rhodospirillaceae bacterium
CGCGCATGGAGGCGTAGGCCGCGACCTCGACGCCGATAATCTCGACCACTGGGCGTCGGGCCTTGATGGCGGTCGCGCAACCCGCGATCAGCCCACCGCCACCGACCGGGATGACGACCACATCGAGATCGGGGGCGTCCTCGATCATCTCGAGCCCGGCCGTTCCCTGGCCTGCGATGATCCGATCGTCGTCGTAGGGCGATATGAAGGCCAGGTTCTCCGACTCCGCCAGGGCGTGGCTGTGCGTGAGTGCACCGGCGAATGTTTCGC
>JAYPUG010000500.1:0-1667 GCA_038133965.1 Rhodospirillaceae bacterium
CAAGGGCGACGATGTCATTGCGGGTGGCACTGGCGACGACCGGATCGACGGTGATAAGGGCGACGACACGATCGACGGCGGTGACGGCGACGACCGTATCGATGCAGGTCACGGCAACGACACCGTGAACGACTTCACGGCGGGTGCCGGGTCCGTCGATCAGCTGGATGTGTCCGCCTTCGGCTTTGCCGATCTGACCGACCTGTTGGCATCGGCTGATGACGGCAACGGCGCCAACCCCGACACGGTCATCCAGCTGGACGGGGACGACTCCGTCACACTGATTGGCGTCCAGAAAGCCGACCTGCACAGCGACGACTTCATCTTCTAGGTGTGGTGGCGCGTCGCCCCCGCGCCGCCCGTCGCCGCCTAGCTGTGCCAGCCCCCGTCGGCCATCAGCACCGCGCCCGTCGTGAAGCTTGAGCGGTCTGAGGCCAGGAACAGCACGGCTTCCGCGATTTCCTCGGCGCTGCCGTGGCGTCCCAGCGGGATCATGCCGTTCAGCATCTCGGTTGCGTTCACACCCATCTGGGCGCTGACCCGGTCCTCGATCGTCTGCTGGAAATCGTTGGTCAGCGGTCCTGGCGCGATCACGTTGGCGCGGATGTTCTTGGGCGCCAGTTCCCGTGCAACGCAGCGCGTCATGCCGATCAGCGCGTGCTTCGAGGTGATGTAGCCCACGGTGCCAGGCCGGGTGCGCACGCCCATGATGCTCGACGTGACGACAATCGAGCCGCCCTCGCGCATGTGCGGGATCGTGTGTTTCACCGTCAGGAAGGTGCCGACGATGTTCACGTCCATGATTTCGGCGAAGACGTCCTCTGGGAAATCGGCGGTCATCGCGTTGGTGCCGCTGACGCCGGCATTGGCGAAAAGGATATCGATACCGCCCCAGGTGCTTGCGGCCTGATTGACGGCGGACTGAACCTGGGCGGAATCCGATATGTCCGCGACGGCTGTCAGCGTGCCATCTCCCAACGCGGCCGCCGCGGCGTCCAGCGCAGCCTGTTCGCGGTCCACCAGCATCAGGGTTGCGCCCTCCGCGGCCATCGCCTTTGCGGCCGCCAGGCCCACGCTGCCCGCACCGCCGGTGACGATGCCGTACTTGCCGTTGAGAATGCCCATGGTTCGTTCCTTTGCGATTTCGGCGTCAGCCGTCGAGTTCGGGATAGTGGCGGAAGATGCCGTGTTCGTTGAAGGGGATGCGCCGGCCCGAGGCGGCATAGGCCCGGATGTTGGGGCGTTCGGCGATTGCTGCGTGCAACGCGACGATGCCCCGGTATTCCTGCTCCAGCCGACCCGTGGCGACAGGGAAGGCGTAGCGCAGCCCCTCGATCACCTGGAACAGCGAGAAGTCGGCGTGCGACAGGCCTCCGGCCACGAGGTGTCCGCCGTTCGCGGCGATCGTGCGTTCGAGATAGCCGTAGAACTTCGGGATGCGCGTGTCGCGAAAGCTGGGCGCGCGGCGCAGGGCCTCGTGGCGCTGATCCTCGTAATAGAACTCCTTGGCCAGCGGGTGGTGCACGTCGTGCGCCTCGACCAGGAAGTCGGCCAGCAGCATCGAGAGGCGCAACGCCTCGCGACGGCCCGACTCGTCCGCGGGGGCCAGGCCGTGCTTGGCGCCCAGGTAGTCCATGATCAGCGGGGTCTGGGAGACGATCGTGTCG
>JAYPUG010000501.1:0-1653 GCA_038133965.1 Rhodospirillaceae bacterium
GCCGAAGCCTGTCAAGGAAGGCGTGTCCAAGGAAGAGGCCGAAGAGCTCAAGGGCAAGCTGGAAGAGGCGGGCGCGACCGTCGAGCTCAAGTAGCTCGTTCCAGCGAGGAATCGGCGGGGGCGGCCTTCGAACCGCTGCTCCCGCCGGCATCCTCGGATCGCCGGTGCCGAAACGACGGCGGCGATGCGACGATGCCGGAGCGGCAATAGGCCCGATCCGGAGGTTCGATCAGGACTGGCCCGTTTCGCCACGGGGTGCACCCGTGGCCACGAAGAGAGGCAATTGATGGCGCAATCGTTCACCGGCCGCAAACGTATCCGCAAGAATTTCGGGCGCATTCAGGAAGTTGCGCCCATGCCGAACCTCATCGAGGTTCAGAAGAGCTCCTACGATCAGTTCCTCAATTCGACGACGCTCGAGGGCGAGCGCGCCGATGTGGGTCTGACCGAGGTCTTCAAGTCGGTCTTCCCGATCCGGGATTTTGCCGAGAAGGCCCAGCTTGAGTTCGTCGATTACGAACTCGAGGAACCCAAGTACGACGTCGAGGAATGCCAGCAGCGCAGCATGACCTTCGCCGCGCCGTTGAAGGTGACCCTGCGCCTGGTCGTCTGGGATGTGGACGAGGACACGGGCTCGCGCTCCATCCGCGACATCAAGGAGCAGGACGTCTATATGGGCGATATGCCCCTGATGACCGACAAGGGCACGTTCGTTATCAACGGTACGGAGCGCGTCATCGTCTCGCAGATGCACCGCTCGCCCGGTGTCTTCTTCGACCATGACCGCGGCAAGACGCATTCGTCGGGCAAGTATCTGTTCGCTGCACGCGTGATCCCCTACCGCGGATCCTGGCTCGACTTCGAGTTCGATGCCAAGGACATCGTGCATGTCCGCATCGACCGTCGCCGCAAGCTGCCGGTAACCACCTTCCTGATGGCGCTCGACAGCGCCGCCACGGAAGAGTTGCGTGCCGCACGTGCGGAGGAAGGACGCGACCTCGAGCCGTTCGAGGCCGTCGGCATGTCGAACGAGGAAATTCTCGACTACTTCTACGAGAAGGTGACCTACACGGCGGCCAAGGACGGCTGGAAGACGGCCTACAGCGCCGATCGCCTGCGCGGCCAGAAGCTCGATCACGACATGATCGACGCCAAGACGGGCAAGGTCCTGGTCGAGGCGGACACCAAGTTCACGCCGCGCGTGGCCCGTCAACTCGACGAGGCCGGCGTCAAGGACATCCTGGTCACGAACGAAGAACTGTTGGGCCAGTATTTCGGCGAGGACATCATCAACGAGCAGACTGGCGAAGTGCTGGTCGAAGCGGGCGACGAGATCACGGAAGAGGTGCTCGAGTCCTTCGCGGAGTCGGGCACGAAGTCGTTGACGACACTCGCCATCGACCATGTCTCGGTTGGTCCGTACATGCGCAACACCCTGGCGGGCGACAAGAACCGCTCGCGCGAGGATGCGCTGATCGACATCTACCGGGTCATGCGCCCGGGCGAGCCGCCCACCTATGAAACGGCGGAGACGCTGTTCAGCGGCCTGTTCTTCGACAACGAGCGCTACGACCTTTCGGCCGTGGGCCGCGTGAAGATGAACGCGCGCCTCGACCTCGAGTGCCCGGACACGGTGCGTACACTGCGCAAGAC
>JAYPUG010000502.1:0-1635 GCA_038133965.1 Rhodospirillaceae bacterium
GGTCCACAGCGTGCGTGAAGGTCGCAAAGCGACGCGTACCGGCCTGTCGGACCATGCGCCCTGCTTCTCGCTCTACACGTCGCGCGACTACAACGTCGTCGGCGGCCTGGGCCTGCCGTTCCTGTTCAACAATTCGCACGAAGCCGTCGCGACGGCCGAGCACCTCTATCCTGAGTACCTGAAGGAGGAGTTCGAGCGGTTCGGCGTCAAGATCATGCGTGAGGCGCACACCGGCCCGTACCATTTGTACAACAACAAGCCGGTCAAGACGCTCGAGGATGTGAACGGTATGAAGGTGCGCGCCGGTGGCGGCACCCACGCCCAGATCATCGGCGCACTGGGCGCGACCCAGGTCTCGATGCCCGGTGCGGATGCCTATACGGCGATGCAGCGCAACACGATCGACGCGATACACTTCAACGATGCGGCCGCGCTGATCTTCAAGCTGCACGAGGTCGCGAAGTTCCGCACGCTCAACGGCTTCAATGTGCTGACCGTCGAGTACTGCATGTCGGGCGACTGGTTCGACGATCTTCCGGCCGATCTTCAGGTCGTGGTCAACAACTGGGGCCGCCAGATGGCGATCGCCGAAGCCGTGGGCTTCTATGACTATGGCGGCATCGTCAACGTTGCCAAGATGGCCGAGCAGCGAGGCCTCGAGACGATCGACATGGGAGAGGCCGAGCTCAACCGGTGGAAGGCGGCAGTCGCCCCCGTCGAGGCGGCTTGGGTTGCCGACGCCGAGAAGAAGGGCGTTCCGGCCAAGGCCTTCATGGCGGATATCCGCGAACTTGCAGCCAAGTACGCGGCCATGTCGCCCAACGACATCATGCTCGACGCGATCAACAATCCCGTCCAGGGCATGTACGACATGAAGACCAACTAAGGTCTGATGGGAACCGGCCGGGGTATCAATCACCCCGGCCGACCCATTTTCCAGGGGGCTTCGGAAAATGGAAAAGCTAGAAAACGCCTTTAAGCTCATATCGGTGAATCTCGATAGGATCGGTGGGTTGATCGTGCTGCCCGCGATTTCCGTGGTCGTGATCATCGACGTGTTCCTGCGCTACGTCTTAAATTCTCCATTCATCTGGAGCCTCGAATTCAACGAGTGGATGCTGCTCCTGCTCTTCGCCTTCGCGATCCCCGAGTGCACACGCCAGAACGGGCATGTGCGCATGGAGCTGCTGATCTCGAGCCTGCCCCGCAGGGCGCAGGAGACGATGGACGTCGTCTATATCGTCTTCGCACTGATGATTTTCTTCCTTCTGGGCCGGCACGCCTGGGAGGAATTCCTGTTCGATCTCGAACTCGACCGCATGACCGAGTTCCTGCTTCTGCCGATCTGGGCGCACCAGCTCGCGATCTTCGCAATGTGCGCCATCCTGATCATCTATTACCTGTTGCGGCTGATCGGGACGGTACTCTCGATGGATCAGTTCTCGCGCACCGAATCCATCGGCATGGAGGAGTAAGTCATGAACGCCACCCGCAATCTTCCGGCCGCCGGGCTCTTTATTATCCTGCTCGTCGTGTTCGCGGCGCTGCCCGCGACCATCGGCATCGACGCGCTGAAGGCTGTCGATCCGAATATCATCGGCGTCCTCGCCTTCGTCGGCATGCTGCTGCTGATCG
>JAYPUG010000503.1:0-1634 GCA_038133965.1 Rhodospirillaceae bacterium
CCATGTGACGGTGCGGCTGGGAAACCGGAAGACCCAGCTTCCCATGCACGGCAAAAAGGAACTTGGCACCGGCCTCGTTCGCAAGATCAAGAAGGATTTGGGACTGATTTGATGCTCGAATACCCGATCCGGCTGACGCCCGACGACAACGGCACCTTCCTGGCAACCTCCCCGGACTTCCCGGAACTCACGACCTATGGCGAAACCCGGGATGAGGCGCTGGCGCGCGCCATCGATGCGCTGGACGAGGCGATCGCCGCGCGCATCGCGGATCGCGAAGACATTCCTGCGCCGGGACGCGGCCGCACGAAAGTGCAGCTGCGGACCCTGACGGCCGCGAAGGTACTGCTCTACCGGGCGATGCGCGAACAGGGCATCGGCAAGGCCGAACTCGCGCGCCGCTGCGGCTGGCACCTGCAGCAGGTGGACCGGGTGCTGGATGTCTCACACGGCTCGAAGCTGGATATGATCGATGCGGCGTTCCGTGCAGTCGGCAAGACCCTGCACGTCGAGGCGCGGTAGGTTCGCCCCTGCCTCAAACCCCCAGGTAACGCTCCTGAAGCGTGGGGTCGGCGCGCAGTTCGTCCGACGTGCCGGTCCACACGACGCGCCCCTTCTCGACGATGTGGTGGCGGTCGGCGATGCGCGTCAGCGCGTCCACATTCTTGTCGATGACGAGGATCGACTGGCGGGCCGCCTTGAGCCCTTCGAGGCAGGTCCAGATCTCCTGGCGGATCAGCGGCGCGAGGCCCTCGGTGGCCTCGTCCAGCACCAGAAGGCGCGGATTGGTCATCAGCGCGCGGCCCACCGCCAGCATCTGCTGCTCGCCGCCCGAGAGCTGGTTCCCGGCGCTGTCGAGACGCTGGGCGAGCGCGGGGAACAGCGCGATCACCTTGTCGAAGGTCCACTCTTCTCCGCCGGCCTCCCCATTATCGTCTCGCCGCGGCCGCGCGGTCGCCACCAGGTTCTCGCGCACCGAGAGATTGGGGAAGATCTGCCGCCCCTCGGGCACCAGCCCCAGCCCCGCCTGCGCCACCCGGTAGGCCGGCCTTCCGTGGATCGGCTTGCCGTCGAAATGGATCTCGCCGGCGTGGGGTCGGACGATGCCGAAGAGCGTGCGGATCGTCGTCGTCTTGCCCATGCCGTTCCGGCCGAGCAGGGTTGCGACCTCGCCCGCGCCGATCGAAAGGTCCATGCCGAACAGGACCTGGCTCGCGCCGTAGGACGCCTCGATGCCGCGCATTTCCAGCATCAGGCCACCGCTCCGCTTTCCGGCCCGTTCCCGCCGGCGGCCTCTTCGCCGAGATAGGCGGCCTGCACCGCCGCGTCGCCGCGGATCTCGTCGGGCGTGCCCGTGGCGATGGCCCGGCCATAGACCAGTACGGTAATCCGGTCGGCCAGCGCGAAGACAGCATCCATGTCGTGCTCGACCAGCAGCATGGTGAAGTCGCCCTTGAGCGTGCGCAGCAGCGCCACCATGGCCTGCGCCTCCTCCGGCCCCATGCCGGCCATGGGCTCGTCGAGCAGCAGGAACTTCGGCTCGGTCGCGAGCGCGATGGCGATCTCGAGCTGGCGCTGTTCGCCATGGGCGAGGTTGCCGGCGGCGACGTCCGCCCGCCCGGCCAGCCCAACCC
>JAYPUG010000504.1:0-1624 GCA_038133965.1 Rhodospirillaceae bacterium
CCTCTACTCGATCCTCCTGGGCGCGAACGCCGCCGGTGCGCTGACCGCCGGTATCGTGCTCGAGAGCCGCTCCCTGCTGCCGGCCCGGCGCGAGACCGTGTTCGTTCTGGTCACGATCTGGTGCCTGGCGATGGGCGGGTTCGCGGTGACCGCAAGCTACGAGCTGGCGCTCATGCTGCTGTTCACGGCGGGATTCGTCGAACTCTCGTTCAACTCGATGGCCCAGACCCTGGTGCAATTGCACGCCGCACCCGAAATTCGCGGCCGGGTGGTCGGGCTCTACGCGATGACGGCGTTCGGCCTGCGTGCCGTCTCGGGCGTGACCGTGGGCATGGCGGGCAGCTTCGTCGGCATCCACTGGTCGCTGGGGCTGAGCGCCGGGGTGCTGCTCGTGGTCGTGACGACGCTGATCACACGCACCTACCGGTCCGCCGCCGCATGACGGAGAGCCGGGCGGCGGATGCCGCACCGCCCCCACGCGTGCCCATGGCCCTGCTCGTCACGCTGATGGTGACGAGCCAGTTCGCGATCATGATCTTCCTGCCCTCGCTGCCCGCGATGGCCGAGGATCTGGGGACCAGCGGGACGCTGGTGCAGATGACCGTGTCGGTCTATCTCGGCGCCTTCGCGCTCGCACAGCTGGTCGTCGGGCCCCTGTCGGACGCGCTGGGCCGCCGCGGGCCCCTTCTGGCAGGGCTCGGCCTGTTCGTGCTGGGAAGCCTCGCCTGCGCCTTCGCGCCCGACATCGGATGGCTGATCGCCGCGCGGATCGTGCAGGCGGTGGGTGGGTGTGCCTGCATCGTGATCGCGCGCGCCATCGTGCGCGACACGACGGACGGCCCCGCCGCGACGCGGGCCATGGCCTATCTGGGCATGTCGCTGGCGCTGGCCCCCATGGTCGGGCCGCTCATCGGCGGCCAGCTGGAGGTGTTCTTCGGCTGGCAGTCGTCGTTCCTGGTCGTGGCGCTGCTGGGCGCCGGCACCCTGGCCGCGACGCTGCTGACGCTCGTCGAGACATTGCCCCCCGCCGCGCGAACGAACACGCGGCCCGCCGCGCTGCTGCGCACCTACCTGCGCCTGGTCGGCATGGCCCGCTTCATGGGGTTCAGCCTGAGCGCCGGTGCGATGGCCGCGACGTTCCAGGCCTTCATCGCCGGCTCGCCCATCGCCCTGATCGTGGTGATGGGCGTGCCGCCCGAGCAATACGGCCTGTTCATCCTGTCGGCGCCGGCGGGCTATATCACCGGCAACTACCTGTCGAGCCGGTTCGCCCGGCGGGTGCCGCGCAACCGCATGATGTGGATCGGCGGCACAATCGCGATCGCCAACACGGCCGCGATGGTCGCCCTCGCGCTGACCCGCACCGACACGCCGTGGACCCTGCTCGTGCCGATCTGCCTCTATTCGATCGGGTCGGGCTTCCTCGTGCCCAACAGCCTGGCCGGCGCCCTGACCGCGGTCGAGCCCGCCGTGGCCGGGTCGGCGGCCGCGCTGGGCGGCTTCGTTCAGATGGGGTCCGGGTTCCTGAGCGCAACCGTGATCGCGCTGCTGGTCCAGACCTCGTTCCTGCAGCTCGGGACGGTGATGTTCGTATGCACCTTGCTATCGCTGGGCTGTTTCGCCG
>JAYPUG010000505.1:0-1619 GCA_038133965.1 Rhodospirillaceae bacterium
CCCCCCCCCCCCACCTCGCCATCGTGTGGGCCCCCCGCGCGGCGCTGTACTGGGCCGCACTGCGCGCCGGCCCCACCCAACCGGCGGGCGCACGGCCCGCGGTCCTGATGCCGAACCCGTTCTACCAGGTCTATGTGGGGGCCGGCGCCCTGGCCCGTGCAGATGCGGTCTATGTCCCCGCCGGCCCCGAGTCCGGCTTCCAGCCCGACTTCGCGCAGGTCGCGGAGGCGGACCTGGCGCGCACGGCGCTGGCCTACATCAACACCCCGGCGAACCCGCAAGGCTCGGTCGCCACGCTCGACCAGCTCAAGGCCGCCGTCGACCTGGCGCGCGCCCACGACTTCGTGCTCGCCGTCGATGAGTGCTATTCCGAGATCTACACCGGCGGGAAGCCGCCGGGCCTGTTCGATGCCTGCCGCGAGATCCGCAGCGAAGGCGGCGACCCCTTCGCCAACACCCTGGTCTTCCATTCGCTGTCGAAACGCTCGAACGTGCCCGGCCTGCGCTCGGGCTTCGTGGCGGGCGACCCGGCGCTGATCCGTCTTTTCCTGCGCCTGCGCCAGTATGGCGGCGCGCAGGTGCCGCTGCCGGTGATGAACGCATCGGCTGCGCTATGGCGCGACGAGGCGCACGTGGCCGCCAGCCGCGATCTCTACCGGCAGAAATTCGACCTGGCGCTCGGCATGCTCGACGGCAAGTTCGGCGCCGCGCGGCCGGGCGGCGGTTTCTATCTCTGGCTCGACGTAGAGGACAGCGAGGCCGCGGCCTACCGGCTGTGGACCGAGGCCGGGTTGCGCGTCCTGCCGGGCGCTTATCTGGCGCGCGACTACCCCGACGGCACGAACCCCGGCGCCGCCTACATCCGCATGGCGCTGGTCGATGACCTGGCGACCACCGAGGAGGCGATGCGCCGCCTCCTCGACACGCTGAACTGAACCCGAGCGACACACGCAACCGACGAGACCGATCATGGCAGCGAAAGCACAAACCGGACAGGCAGGCGGCATCGCCCGCGCCCTCTCCCATCGCCTGACCTTCCTGCCCGAACCGGTGCGCATCTTCGCGCACCGCCGCATGCTGGAAGCGCTCGGCCTGCTCTTCGTGATCGCGGCCCTCGCCTTTGCCGCGGCGCTCGCCAGCTACGACAGCCTCGACGCCTCGCTGAACAATGCCACCGGGCGGGCGGCCGCGAACCTTCTCGGCGCCCCCGGCGCAACGGCAGCGGACCTCGGCCTGCAATCCTTCGGCCTCGCGGCCGCTCTGCCGGTGCTCGCCCTCCTCGCATGGGGTGCACGCCTCATGCGCCATCAGCCTGTACGCCGCTTCGGCTGGCGGGTGCTCGCGCTGCTCGTATCGATGTGTGCGCTCGCCTTCGCGCTCTACATCGTCCCCGCGTTCGACGGCTGGCCGGTGCGCTCGGGCCTGGGCGGCACCTTCGGCGAGCTCACCGCGCCCGAGGCGGCCACGCAGCTCTCGGTTCTCGGTATCGATGCCGTCTGGGCCGCGGGTGCCGCGGGCCTGTTTGCATTCCTCCTCACCCTCGTCAGCCTCGGCCTCGACCGCACGGAATGGCGCGCCATGGCCCGCGGCATCGCTGCCGGTGCGCGACAGGGCCTGCG
>JAYPUG010000506.1:0-1610 GCA_038133965.1 Rhodospirillaceae bacterium
GCCTCCTTTCCGCCGCAGATGACGACCAGGTCGCCCGCCTGCGCCATCGTCGACGTGCCGGACACGGCACTGTCGAGATAGGCGATGCCGCGCTCGGCCAGTTCGGCGGCCGTGCGCTCCGAATCCTCGGGTCGTGCTGTCGTCGTGTCCATGACGATCGCGCCGTCCTCGATACCCGCGGCGAGGCCCGAGCCGTCCTCGAAGATGACCGCGCGCGCGATGTCGCTGGTGGGTACCGAGACGATCACCCGGTCCACCCCCTTCGCCGCGGCGGCGGGCGTGTCGGCGGGGTGTCCGCCGGCCTCGGCCAGCTGGTCCATGCGCGCGGGATCGACGTCGAAGCCCTGCACCATAAACTGGCGCTCGCGAAGGTTCTTGATGAAGGCCTGGCCCATCAGGCCCATGCCCACGATGCCGATGCGTCCCGACATGCCGGTACTCCCCCTGTAAACCGTGTTTTCGTTGGGGTGAGTGTAGGACGTTGCGGCGAGAGCGTCACGCCGGGCCTCTCCTTCGATACGCTACGCCTTCGCCGTTGGCTTCGGCGGGCTTCTCAGGATGAGGCCCGGTGTTCCTCCTCGTCCTTAGAAGCCGCCGTCAGGTGGCGTCTCGAAGGGCGAGGACGGCGGATGTAATCGGGAGGAATCTGTCCAATCGTGCTATCCCCGGCGGGTGGCAAAGCATCCCAAATCCCCCAAGACCCGCGCCGACGTGGCGCTGGTGGACCGCGGCCTGGCCGAGAGCCGGACCCGCGCGCAGGCGCTGATCCTCGCCGGGCTGGTGTTCTCGGGCGAGCGCCGGGTCGCCAAGGCGGGCGATCAGGTGCCCGGCGACGCGCCGCTCGAGGTGCGCGGCCAGGATCACCCTTGGGTCAGCCGAGGCGGGCTGAAGCTCGATCACGCGCTCGATGCGTTCGACATCGACGTGACGGGCGCCGTCGCGATCGACGTGGGCGCGTCCACGGGCGGCTTCACCGATGTTCTGCTCTCGCGCGGCGCGTCCCGGGTCTATGCCGTCGATGTCGGGCACGGTCAGCTCGCCTGGAAGCTCCGCAACGACGACCGGGTCGTGGTGCTGGAGAAGACCAACGCGCGCCACCTGACCGCCGATCATGTGCCTGAAGCCGCCAGCATGATCGTCTGCGATGCGAGTTTCATCGGGCTCCAGGTGGTGTTGCCGGCCGCGATGGCCCTGGCGGCGCCGGGCGCGCGCCTCGTCGCGCTGATCAAGCCCCAGTTCGAGGTGGGGCGCGAGCAGGTCGGCAAGAAGGGCGTCGTCAGCGACCCCGCGCTCCGTGCCGAGGTCTGCGACCGTATTCGCGACTGGCTGGGCGGGTTGCCCGGCTGGTGGGTCATCGGCCTGACCGAAAGCCCGATCACGGGACCTGAGGGCAACAAGGAGTTCCTGATCGCGGCGGTATTCGATGGCTGAGCGGTCGCAGGACCTGAGCGTCGCGGTGTCCGCACTCGGACCGCGCGGCGACGGCATCGCGGACAGCCGTGTCGGCCGCCTCTATATCGCCGGTGCGCTGCCGGGTGAGACCGTGCGGGTGACGACCGGCGGCAAGCGGGGCGAGGGGTTCGTTGCGACCCTCAAGGAGAGCGTCACGC
>JAYPUG010000507.1:0-1609 GCA_038133965.1 Rhodospirillaceae bacterium
ATGTCGGAGAGGAGGAAATAGTGTAGATGTACACTCGCGATCCGGCTCTCTTCTCCCGAATAGACAAGTCGGAGGTGGCCCTCCTCGCCGTCTGCCCTGACCTCAAATGCCGCGTCGCGGTCGAACGAACCGCGATAGAGCCGGTTCGGTAGATCGATGGCCACCTCGGCCCGGTCCATGATGGGATGTGTGGTCACGGGGAAAGTCCTCCCCGGTGTGCAGGCCTGTACTCACTCGACTAGACTGCTTCGCCAAGCCAAGTCGCATTGCGCTGCATCAAGTCCACACGTCCCGAAACCATGACCGAAACATCCCCCATCAAGGCCGTCATCATTCCGGTGACCGCGTTCCAGCAGAACTGCTCCGTCCTGTGGTGTACCGAGACCATGCTGGGCGCGGTGGTCGATCCGGGCGGCGAGGTCGAGCGGATCGAGGCGGCCATCGCCGAACAGGGCGTCGCGGTCGAGAAGATCATGCTGACCCACGGCCATATCGACCATGCGAGCGGCGCGGCGGAGCTGTCGGAGAAGCTGGGCGTCCCCATCGAGGGGCCGCACACCGAGGACCTGTTCCTGATCGAGAAGCTGCACGAACAGGGCGCACAGTTCGGTGTCGAAGCCGGCCGTCCCTTCACGCCCGACCGCTGGCTCGACCAGGGCGACGAGGTGACCGTGGGCAACCTGACCTTCGAGGTGCGCTTCTGCCCGGGTCACACACCGGGACACATCGTCTATTTCGATTCAGCGTCGCGCATCGCCTTCGTCGGCGACGTGCTGTTCCAGGGCTCCATCGGCCGGACGGACTTTCCGCGCGGCGACCACGACACGCTGATCCGCTCGATCCGCGAGCAACTCTGGCCGATGGGTGACGACGTGACGTTCGTGCCCGGCCACGGCCCCGCCTCGACCATCGGCCACGAACGCCAGACGAACCCCTTCGTTCGCGACCCCGGCCAGGCGCCTGCCTAGCGGTTCTTCGTGATCGGCTCGGTGCGCGGGGTGAAGAAGGCGGGAAGCTCGCTTTCCTCCAGCCCTTCATACAGGCAGTGCTTCTTGAGGTGCGCCTGCTTCTGCTCGTCCGGCGAGGCATCCATGCTCGGCGTGGTCGGAATGCAGCCCGCGCAATAGGCCTTGAGCGTGCGCAGCGGCGGTTCGCCCTTTATGGATTCATAGAGCGCCACCGCGGCGTCGATCTTGTCCTTTTCCGCTTCTGCCACCAGGACGATCGAACCTTCCGAGCCCATGGCGCCGCCGCCGCCCACATGGGTGACGTCGTCGATGCCGAACAGGATCTGCAGCGCCTGCACCTCGGTGATCACCGTCGCGTTCGTCACCGGCATCATCCCGGTGCGCTGGCCCGCATGGTAGTAGAACGTGTCCTGTCCCATGTGGCGCGCCGCGTTCGTGACCGAGGGCACCAGCTTTTCGAGCCCGATGGGGATGATCAGCTGCGAGCCGCGCGCCGATACGATGCCCATGGCGAAGCCGATGGTGCCCGCGCCGGGATGCGCGCAGAAGACACCGGCATTAAATTCGGGGTCCACCGCATTGCCGCCCTTGATGAAGACGCTGGTGGAATCGAAGTTGCGCAGCATCTCGTCCATGCGCGG
>JAYPUG010000508.1:0-1321 GCA_038133965.1 Rhodospirillaceae bacterium
GCACACGCCCGGCCACTGCTCGAACCATCTCTGCTTCGCCCTGCCGGAGGAGGATGCGCTTCTGTGCGGCGATCACGTGATGGGCTGGTCCACCTCCATCGTCTCGCCGCCCGACGGGAACATGGCCGACTACATGGCCTCGCTGGAAAAGGTGGGGCGCCACGCCGCGAAGCGCTACTTCCCGACCCACGGCGCGCCCATCGATGCGCCTGCGCCTTACGTGAAGGCCCTGCTGGCGCACCGCCACGAGCGCGAGGACCAGATCATGGCCGAACTGGCGAACGGCCCCGCGACCATCGAAGCGATGGTGCCGCGCATGTACGCCGACGTGGACCCGAAGCTCTATCCGGCCGCCGCGCGCAGCGTGCTAGCGCACCTGATCCACATGGTGGAGACGGGACGGGTGAAGGCGGATGGGGATGCGGGGGAAGACGCGGTGTATCGGGTTGGGGGAGCCTGAACGTCAGCCGGGGCAGGGCACCGGAAACGTGAATTGTCGGAATTTCCCGTCGAACTCGAACGGTTGGGGCTCGCGGGGTTCCTTGAAGAAGCCAATGAACTGCTTGTCGTCCCGTTTCGGGAACCAGAACAGGTGAGGGTTCACCGGTTTCGCGGTCGCTATTCGTCCGTCCTCGATTTCCACGACGCCGTCGATGTTGACCTGCACTTCGAAGTGCAGGTGGACAATAGATTTAAACCCGATCCCTGTAGCACCAGAATAACCAATTAACTGGCCCCGACGGACATGCTCGCCAACCTGTACCCCGTCGTTGGAGGATAGGTGCACATAGGAACTGAAAATGTGGAGCGTGTGGCCCTGCCACTCACGGGTTCCGTGAGAGAGGCGCACAATGTTCCCACTCTTGGCATTATGTCCAACCACAACGACGACGCCGTGCGATGCCGCAACGATGGGTGTTCCGTTGGGTACGAGTAAATCGATTCCCGAATGTGGGACATCGTAGATACGTTGCTGACCAGTAATTCCGATCATACTCCCGAAATCCGAGGCGATGGGTTCGCACGACGGATGCACCTTCGGCGGGTTCTTCGGCTCGGGAATCTCGATGTCTTCGCCGGGCCTCTCCTGTGCGTGGGCAGAAACCGCACCGAGCATCAGGAGGCCTGCGAAAATTCCTGCAATGATTCTGTTCATTGCTCTCACTCCGGCGTCACGTAGTAGCGGCCCCTCAGGAACCGCGAGAGCGGCACCGGCCGCTCGGGGTCCGGTGCCGGCGGGTCGTTGATGAAACGCTCGGCCTCGGCCAGCGCGATCCGGGTGATCCCGGCGATATCCAGGTTGCGCGTGTCCTCCATCGAG
>JAYPUG010000508.1:1331-1605 GCA_038133965.1 Rhodospirillaceae bacterium
AGCGGAAGGCCACTTCCAGAAGTTCGCCGTCGCCGCCGGTGATCTCGCCGCCCGCATCCTCGGCGTTGGCGATCAGGAACCGGGCGTCGAACCGGCGCGCGCGGCCCGGCGGGGTGATCGCCCGGAAGTAGTAGTCGAGCGTGTCGAGCTTCGGGCGGATGCCGCCCGTTCCGCTGTCGCCCGGGCCGCTGTCGCCCGGGCCGCTGCCGCCCGTGCCGTTGCCGGACGCCTCGCCCAGCAGCAGCCCCGTCTCCTCGTGCACCTCGCGCACGGC
>JAYPUG010000509.1:0-1602 GCA_038133965.1 Rhodospirillaceae bacterium
GCGCAATGGTCGCAAGGCTCGGTGCTGATCGCGGTAATTCTGATCGCGCTGGTCTCGCTGGTCCTCGGGATGGGCCTGCCGGTGACGGCGGCCTACATCGTCCTGTCGATCCTCTCGGCGCCGGCACTGGCCGGCCTCCTCGCAGACGGCGTACTGGTCGATCTGCTGGTGCAGGGCATCTCCGACCCGGCCCAGGCGGCGATGTTCGCGCTGGTCGATTCTCCACATGCGGCAAAGGTCGCCATGGGGATGAGCCTCGAGGAGGCCCGCGAACTCGTCTCCGGCCTGCCCTTCGAGCTGGCCCTCGTGATCCGTCCTGCCCTGATCGATACGGAAACCCTGACGGTCTTCCTGCTGACGGCACACCTGATCGTCTTCTGGCTGAGCCAGGATTCGAACGTCACCCCGCCCGTCTGCCTCGCGGCCTTCACAGCGGCCGGTATCGCAGGCTCCCGGCCCATGCCGACCGGCGTGGAGGCGTGGAAAATCGCCAAGGGGCTGTACGTCATCGTCCTGATCTTCGCCTTCACGCCGCTGATCGGTTCCGGTTTCTGGGATAGCGTGCAGATCGGCGGATTTTCCCTGTTTGGCATCTACGCACTCACGGCGCTGATCCAACGTTATGGTGAGGGGCCAATTCCGCTTTGGCTCTATCCGCTGCTGCTCGGCGGCGGCGCGCTGTGTTTCATCCCGCTGGACCTGCCGCTAAACGTCGCGGGCGCGGCGCTCGTCACGGGCGCAATCGCATGGACCGTCCGAACCGGCCGCGTGCGGGATGCAAATATTTCGGCTTCGGCCTGACGGCTATTGCTCGCGCAACGAGCGCGAGATCGACTGCTCGACCGGACTGACGAGATACTGCACCAGTGTGCGCTCTCCCGTGCGGATGAGCACTTCGGCGGGCATGCCCGGCTGCAGGGTCAATCCCGCCAGCCGCGGATCGTTGGGATCGTTCAGTTCCACGCGCGCGGTGTAGTAGGCCTCGCCCGTGGTCTCGTCGGTCAGCCGGTCGGCCGAGACCCACGACACGGTGCCGTCCACGGTCGGTATAATGCGCTGGTTGAAGGCGCTCAGGCGCACCTGCGCCGGCAGGCCCGCATAGACCACGTCGATGTCCGTCGGCTGCAATCGAGCCTCGATCACCAGCTCCTCGTTGCCCGGCACCACGTCGAGCAGCCGTTGGCCCGGCTGGATAACACCTCCGGTCGTGAACACCTGCATATCGACGACGAACCCGTCCGCGGGGCTCTTCACGTCGATACGGCGCACCACGTCCTCGGCTGCCCGCAGGCGTTCCTCAAGATCGAGCAGTTCGGTCTCGACCTGGCGCAATTCCGCCACCACCTCGTTCACCTGTTCGGTGCGCAGCTCGAAGATGCGGATTCCCGCTTCGGCGATGTTCTGGCGCGCCCGCGCGATTGCGGCAACGTTCTGGCCACGCTCCCCTTCGATCTCGGCGGCTCGGCGCTGCAGCGAAAGCACGCGCGACTTCGGGGTCAGTCCCTTGTCCAGCAGGCTCTGGAGATCGGCTTCCTCATCACGGATAAGCCGCAACTGCTCGTCGGCCGACCGGATCTACGCCTGCAGGCCGGTAATCTCCTC
>JAYPUG010000510.1:0-1583 GCA_038133965.1 Rhodospirillaceae bacterium
GGCGCCCTGGCCATGGGGGACTATTGGTTTGGCGGGCGCACACGGAATCCCTGGAATCTCGAACAGGGGAGCAGCGGATCCTCGGCGGGCTCGGCGGCCGCCACGGTGGCGGGCCTGGTGGGATTCGCCATCGGCAGCGAGACCCTGGGGTCCATCGTGTCACCCTCCACCCGCACCGGGGCCAGCGGTCTCCGGCCCACGTTCGGCCGGGTGAGCCGCGCCGGCGCCATGGCCCTCGACTACAACGTTGCCAAGGCCGCACGCGATGCGGGCATCGCCGGCTTCGAGTTCATGGCCGGCATTCCCGGCACCGTCGGAGGCGGTCTGCGCATGAACGCAGGCGCCTACGGCCGAGAGTTCCGGGACGTGGTGCGCGAGGTATCTGTCCTCACGCCGACGGGCGAGGCACGCGTGCTCGATCCCGAAACGTGGGGCCCGCGCTATCGCAGCTCGGCCGTTGCGCCGGACTGGATCTTTACCGGCTGCGTCATGGAAGGCGTGTGGGGCAACCAGGCCGAGATCACGCGGGCGATGGACCTCGTCCAGGCCTCACGCGAGGAGACCCAGCCGATCCGCACGCGCACCGGCGGCAGCACCTTCAAGAACCCGAACGGCCGCAAGGCGTGGGAACTGGTGGACCAGGCGGGCTGCCGCGGCCTCAAGCTCGGCGGAGCGCAGGTCTCGGAGAAGCACTGCAACTTCCTGGTCAACACCGGCAACGCCACGGCGGCCGACATCGAGGGGCTCGGCGAAGAGGTTCGCCGCCGGGTTCGCGAGGCAACCGGCGTGGAATTGACCTGGGAACTGGAGCGGATCGGAAACGCCGCGGGAGGCGACGCATGAGCGCCCGCGCGAAACAGTCCGTCGCGGTCCTGATGGGCGGCACCTCGGCCGAGCGCGACGTCTCGCTCGAGTCCGGCCGGCAATGCGCAGACGCGCTCGCCGAGGCCGGCTACGACGTGCGCACCATCGACGTGAGCGACGACGTGAAGGCGCTGATAGACGCGCTGGACCCGCGCCCAGACGCCGTCTTCAACGCGCTGCACGGCCGCGCGGGCGAGGACGGCAACATCCAGGGCCTCCTGAACCTGCTGCACCTGCCCTACACCCATTCCGGCCTGCTGGGTTCGGCGCTGGCGATGGACAAGGCGGTCGCGCGCAACATCTTCGAGCGTCACGGCATGCAGGTCGCGCGCGGCGGCCTCTTCGCCCGCGACGCCGTGCTGGCCGGCGACGTGATGCCGCGCCCCTACGTGATCAAGCCCAACAACGAGGGCTCGTCCGTCGGGGTCCAGATCATCCGCGACGGCGCGAACGGCCCCGATCCCGAGACGTTCCTCTCCGAGCGCGTGCTCGTCGAGGAGTTCATCCCCGGCCGCGAACTGACGGTCGCGGTGATGGGCGCGCGCGGCGAGGACCCGCGCCCCCTCGCCGTCACCGAGCTGCGCCCCACCAAGGGCTTCTACGACTACGAGGCCAAGTACACGGACGGTGTCACGGAGCACCTGATTCCCGCCCCGGTATCCGACGCGGTGTATGCGCGGGCGATGGAGTGGGCGGCGGAGGCCCACCGCATCCTGCAC
>JAYPUG010000511.1:0-1574 GCA_038133965.1 Rhodospirillaceae bacterium
CTCGACCGCTTCATCGTCGGCCAGAACGACGCCAAGCGCGCCGTCGCCATCGCGCTGCGCAACCGCTGGCGCCGCCAGCAGCTGGAAGACGATCTGCGCGAGGAGGTGCTGCCCAAGAACATCCTGATGATCGGGCCGACGGGCGTGGGCAAGACCGAGATCTCGCGCCGGCTGGCGCGGCTCGCCAACGCGCCCTTCATCAAGATCGAGGCGACCAAGTTCACCGAGGTCGGCTATGTCGGACGCGACGTCGAATCCATCGTGCGCGACCTGGTCGAGCAGGCGATCCTGATGACCCGCGAGCGCAAGCGGAAGGAAGTGATCGCCCAGGCCGAGATCAACGCCGAGGGCCGCGTGCTGGACGCGCTGGTCGGCGCGAACGCCAGCGAGCCCACCCGCGCCTCCTTCCGCGAGAAGCTGCGCCGCGGCGAGCTCGACGACAAGGAGGTCGAGATCGAGGTGTCGGACAATGCCGGCATGGCGCTGCCGACCATGGACATCCCCGGCATGCCCGGCGCGCAGATGGGGATGATCAACCTCAACGACATGCTGGGCAAGGCCTTCGGCCAGCCCAAGAAGCCGCGCCGCATGACCGTGGCCGAGAGCTACGACGTGCTGGTCGCCGACGAGGCCGACAATCTGCTCGACGACGACAAGGTGGTGGCGGAAGCCCTCAAGGCGGTCGAGGACAACGGCATCGTCTTCCTCGACGAGATCGACAAGATCACCGCGCGCTCGGACCGCCAGGGCGCGGATGTCAGCCGCGAGGGCGTGCAGCGCGACCTGCTGCCTCTGATCGAAGGCACGACCGTGGCCACCAAGCACGGGCCGGTGAAGACCGACCACATCCTGTTCATCGCCTCGGGCGCATTCCACCTGGCCAAGCCGTCGGACCTGCTGCCCGAGCTGCAGGGCCGTCTGCCGATCCGGGTCGAGCTGAAAGCGCTGACGCGCGAGGATTTCGGGCGCATCCTGCGCGAGCCCGAGAACTCGCTGATCCGCCAGTACGTGGCGCTGATGGGGACGGAGGGCGTGACCCTCAACTTCACGGAAGACGCCATCGACACGCTGGCGGAGCTGTCGGCCGAGATCAACCAGACGGTCGAGAACATCGGCGCGCGGCGCCTGCACACGGTGATGGAGCGGCTGCTCGACGAGATCAGCTACACCGCGCCCGACCGCGACGGCGAGGAGATCACCATCGACGAGGCGATGGTGCGCGAGCGCCTGGAAGAGCTGACCAAGAACGCGGATCTGTCGAAGTTTATTCTTTAGGGGCAAGCCCCCACCCTTCGAGACGACCGCTCTCGCGGTCTCCTCAGGGTGAGGCCCCTCTTCGTCCTCGTGCTGAGGAGCCCGCCGGAGCCCTTGGCGATGGCGGTGCGTCTCGAAGCATGACGGCCCCGTTCCAATCCACATCCCGGCACCGTAAAATCCGGCCAACGCAATCAACCAACGAACACCGCCTCAGGGAGCCACCGCCATGCAGATGCCCGTACCGACGAAGATCGTCGATCTTTCGATGCCGCTCGACAACGACACCGTCGTCGATCCCGAGATCATGCGGCCCAAGA
>JAYPUG010000512.1:0-1568 GCA_038133965.1 Rhodospirillaceae bacterium
GGCGAGGACGGCATCTCGCTCGACCAGGCGATCGCCTTCGAGAAGCGCCACGGCGACCGGTTCGACGTGGTCTTCAAGCCCGGCCTCTTCTACGAGCATGTCGATCTGCGGCTGGAAAACCCGGCGCTGGCCGACCGCGACGTGCGCCGGGCCCTGCTCCATGCCATCGACCGGACATCGATCAGCGAACGCCTGTTCGAGGGCAAGCAGCCGGTCGCCGACACCTTCGTCCACCCGCTCGACGCCGTGCACACCGACGATGTGCGGACCTACGGCTTCGATCCCGACGCCGCGCGCGCGCTACTGGATGAAGCGGGCTGGTCGGACATCCGCGGCGGCATCCGGCACAACGAAGCGGGCGAACCGCTGCGCATCGAGATCATGACCACGGCGGGCAACCGGGTGCGCGAACTGGTCGAACAGGTGATGCAGTCGAACCTGCGCGAGGTGGGGGTCGATCTGCGCATCCGCAATCAGCCCGCGCGCGTGCTGTTCGGCCAGACGATCCGCCAGCGCCAGTTCACGGGCATGGCGATGTTCGCCTGGTTCTCGACGCCGGAGAACGTGCCGCGGACGACCATGCATTCAAGCATGATCCCGACGGCGGGAAACGGCTGGTCGGGCCAGAACTACACCGGCTTCCGCAACGCCGTGATGGACGATGCCATCGACCGGGTCGAGGTCGAGTGCAGCCCGGCCGACCAGACCCGCCACTGGACCACCATCCAGCAGACCTATGCCGAGGAGCTGCCGGTGCTGCCGCTCTACTTCCGCGCCAATGCGTTCTTCATGCCCAAATGGCTTTCGGGTGTGACCCCCACCGGCCACCAGTACCCCAGCACCCTGTGGATCGAGAACTGGACGGCGGAATAAGGGCGTATTTGGCGAAAGTAGTGCCGTATGACCAAAAGTCATACACACACGAAAAACCTCGAAAATCCGGTCGTTTTGGACGCTCGTTTCGGCATACCGGCGACGCAGAAGCGTAAATCGGGACCGGTGCGACACGATGCGCGAACGCGGTGCCCAACGGGTTTAGAATAGGCCCATGGCCGCCTTCCTGACACGCCGTCTGCTGGGTATTTTCGTCGTTCTTGCGGCGATGTCGTTCATCGTCTTCATGCTGATCGGGCTGATGCCCGGCGACCCCATCGACATCATGATCGCGTCCAACCCGGAGCTGACCCCGGCGGATGGCGAACGGCTCAAGCGGCTGCACGGGTTGGACCTGCCCCTGTGGGAGCGCTACGCCAACTGGCTGGCGGGAGCGCTCGGCGGCGACCTCGGATTCTCGCGCACCTACAACCGGCCGGTCCTCGAAATTCTGCTGCCCCGGCTGGGCAACACGATCGTCCTGCTGGGCATCAGTTCCATCGTCGCCATTCTCATCGCCATCCCGCTGGGGGTGATCGCCGCGACCCGGCCCGGCTCGGCCCGCGACGGGGCGATCAACCTCTTCTGCTTCGCCGGCATCTCGGTGCCGCCCTTCTGGCTGGCGCTCGTCTTCATCATGGTCTTTGCCGTCTCGCTCGGCTGGCTTCCGGCCGGCGGCATGGGCGCACCCGATG
>JAYPUG010000513.1:0-1567 GCA_038133965.1 Rhodospirillaceae bacterium
AATTCGGCGGAAATTCGCCTTCCCGACGATCGCACGGTGAAGATGGAGGGCTACAAGGTGATTGACCGCGAGAAGTTCGATGCCCTGCCGGACGATGTGTTTCTCGAGTGGCGGACCAAGAACTGGCTGCCGGTCGTGTACAGCCACATGGTCTCGCTCACCAACTGGCCGGCCGTTCTCCAACGTGCGGCCGATCGCGCGGGCGCCGATCAGGCCTGAGCGGAATCGCGTGCCGTCTCGCCGAGGCGGCCTCCGACTGCGCGGGCGTCGTCCATGACGATGACCTTCATGGGTTCGCGCCGTCCGCGAACCTCGATCTCCTCGTGGTGCAGCCCGTCGGTGTCAAACCCCGCCACGTCGGCCAGGTGGACGGATACGATGAGTTGTGCCCCGAAATCTTTGGTCTTGGCTTCAGATTCCGGAAGGTGAAGGATTTCGATCGTGCCGAACGCAACTATCGGCGTGCACTCCGTCTGAACCCCGATCACAAAGGCGCGATCGAATACTATGGGGAGCTGTTCCTCGAGACGAACCGACGTGACAAGGCGGAAGAGATGCTCGCCAGGCTTGAGGCGCTTTGTCCGAGCGGATGCGAAGAGCTCGACGACCTGCGCAAGGCATTTGCGGGTGGACAGACCAGCCGTCGCAGTTGGTAGGCGATTTTTGGCGCGGAATCGCAGAACGATCTTTCGAATTTTAAGGTAATTCGCATCGATCCCGATTGCGCGCGAAAGCGCATATCCGCAGTTTGGAGCCAGGAAGGACCCAAAACGGATGATCCAGGCAATCGAAAACGCGGTTGCGGGCCTGAAAGCCAGCGTTCAGCGGCTCGGCGTCGCAGCCGAAAACATTGTAAATGCGCGCAGCGTCGGGCGTGTCGAACCCTATGACGGTTTCGTGCCGCATCGCGTCGAGCAAACAAGTGCACCGGAACGCGGTCCGCGCGTCACCGTTCGCCCGGTTCCTGTGCCGTCGGTGCAGGCGTATCAGCCGACCAGTGCCGTTGCCGACCTCGGCGGTTTCGTTGGGCTGCCCAATGTCAGATTGCCCGAACAGTTCATCGACGTTCAGGTTGCGCAGCAGAGTTACGAGGCCAGTCTCAAGGTGATCGAGACAACCGATGCTCTGCAGCGTGTCTTGATCGACGAAAGCACCTGAACGCAGGCCTGCAAACTGCGGTCAGCGGCAGTCAGTCCCCGATTTTCACACCCGATTTCGCGAGCGCGTTGAGGGCTTCGGGCGAATCCACGTCCAGCAGCACCCCGTCGTCGTCCATCGGGACCTCGCAGACGACGTCAGCGTTGTCGCCGATCAGGTGCTTGGCGCCCACATCGCCCCCCAGGCCCGCCATGTCCTCGAAGAACTGGCGGTCCCACAGCACCGGATTCCCGCGTTTCCCGTTCCAAGTGGGCACGCAGATGATGTGATCTTCGTCCGGGTCGAATGCCGCGATGAGTTTCTTCAGATGCGCGGTGCCGACACGCGGCATGTCGCCCAGTGCCACCAGTGCGCCGTCGCGCTCGTCCGGGACCGCTCCGAGGCCCGCCTTGAGCGAGGAACTGAGGCC
>JAYPUG010000514.1:0-1561 GCA_038133965.1 Rhodospirillaceae bacterium
GCGGTGCCCATGGCGTACTGGTTGTTCTCGATGATGTAGAGCACGGGCAGCTTCCACAGCGCCGCCATGTTGAAGGATTCGTAGACCTGGCCCTGGTTGGAGGCGCCGTCGCCGAAATAGGTCAGCGTCACCTCGCCGTTGTCGAGGTACTTGTTGGCGAAGGCGATGCCGGTGCCGAGCGCGGTCGAGGCGCCGACGATCCCGTGGCCGCCGTAGAAGTTCTTGTCGCGGGCGAACATGTGCATCGAGCCGCCCTTGCCCTTGGAATAGCCGCCGATGCGCCCCGTCAGTTCGGCCATGACGCCGCGCGGGTCCATGCCGCAGGCCAGCATGTGGCCGTGGTCGCGGTAAGTCGTGATGACGGCGTCGGAGTCGGTGATCGCCGCCTGGGCGCCGACCACGACGGCCTCCTGGCCGATATAGAGATGGCAGAAGCCGCCGATCAGGCCCATGCCGTACATCTGGCCCGCCTTCTCCTCGAAGCGGCGGATCAGCAGCATCTCGCGATAGAAGTCGAGAAGCTGGTCGGCCTTGTATGCCTTGTAATCCGGCTTGCCGTCGGCGGGTTTGCGGCTTCGCGCTGTCGCGCCGCGCTTGGTTGAACGGCTGCTCGATCGAGACGTCTTGGTGGCCGGTTTACGTGCCATCGGCGGTCCCCCTGGGAAAGATGCGGCGTCGTTCGCCGATCCGACAACTAGGGTAAATCGCCAAAACTGACAAGCACGAAACAATGAAAAGGTGAGTGATTTCAGTAAAAAAGCGCGCATTTACTGATTATCAGTTAATAACGCATTGCAGCAAGCGAAACATTCAATCCGGCGACCCGGAGAAACGTTACCTGATGTTGCGCGCCGGCATTTCGTCGAGGATCACGAGCTCGTTCGGATGCGCGAAGTTGAGCATCACCCGGGCGCGTTCCTCGAGCATGTCCGGATCAAGATTGTCGGGGCGCAGCAGCGCGACCCGCGCCTCAATCCGTTCGCGTTCTCCGCGAAGGCCGGCGTGGATCGCCTCAGCCTGCGTCACCTTCGCGCGCATTTGCAGCAGCGAAAGCACGCCGCGGTCGCCCTGGACCATGTGATAGGAGAAATAGGCGAGCAGGATGGCCCCGATTACGGGCCAGAGCGCCAGGCGCGCGCGTTCGCGTATTTCGTCGATTACCGCCATGAACGTAAGCGAATCACACCCCGAGTCGCATCGTCAAGGCCGATTCTTTTTGCGATTCCAATTCTTTGCCCACGATGGGCCGAGTGTTGCAAAAGAGACTCAGAGTTCTCGTTTTGGACTCATTGCCACGCTGCGGCTTGGCCGGACGGATCCGCTCCTGCAGCTGCCTTCCCCGCAAACTATCCAGGGTGCGAAACCGTGGCGGGTGCCCATACGGGGCCCGCGGGCCGAAGTCAGCCGGCGCGCAGGAACGAGCGCCCGGCATAGGTTGCGGCCGGGCCCAGCCCTTCCTCGATGCGGATCAGCTGGTTGTACTTGGCCAACCGGTCGGAACGGCTTAGCGAGCCGGTCTTGATCTGCCCGCAATTGGTCGCAACGGCCAGGTCGGCGATGG
>JAYPUG010000515.1:0-1555 GCA_038133965.1 Rhodospirillaceae bacterium
CTTCACCGGCCGGCCGACATGGCGTGCAGCGAACAGGATCGCGGCATACTCGGGATAGGGGTGCGCCTTCATGCCGAAGCCGCCGCCCACATCGTGGGTCAGCACGCGGACCTGCCGCGGCTCGACGCCGAAGACCTGGTTCGCGAACATGTTGGCGACCAGCGCCACGCCTTGGGTCGGCGCGGTCAGCGTGTAGCGCCCGGCCGCTTCGTCCCATTCGCCGATGCCGCCGCGCGGCTCCATCGAGACCGGGGCGAGCCGCGTGTCCAGCAGCTCCACCCGCGAGACGTGTGCCGCAGCATCGAACGCCGCATCCACCGCCGCCGTGTCGCCGTGTTCCCATTCGAAGGCTACGTTTCCGGGTACCGAGTCCCAGACGAGCGGCGCACTGCCGGCAAGCGCGCCGGCCAAATCGGGTACGGCGGCCAGCACCTCGATGTCGGGGACGACCGCCTCGGCCGCATCCGCCGCCTGGGCCGCCGTCTCCGCGATCACCAGTGCCACGGCCTCGCCCGCATGGCGCACCTTTTCATAGGCGATCACCGGCTTGGGCGCGGATGCCAACTCCATCCCGTTCTTGCCGGGGAAACTGATCGCGGGCGGAATGTCGCCCAGCCCCGCCGCCTTCAGGTCGGCACCCGTGATCACCGCTAGGACGCCGGGCATGGACAGCGCCGCGGACGCATCGACGCCGCGCACGCGGCCATGGGCCACCGGCGAGCGCACGAAGGCGCCGTAGGCCTGACCCTCGACATTGATGTCATCGGTGAAGCGGCCGGCTCCCGTCAGGAGCGGCACATCCTCGCTGCGCAGCGCATCGATATCGCTGCCGTAGCGCGCGGTGATCGTGTCCACGGGCCTTCCCTCCTCGACTTACGCATGCCCCGGCATTCTGGCGGCCGGGATCGGGAAGTCAGTCTAGGAGAGAGTGCGGTGAACGGGAAGCGCAGAGCCGCCAACGGTTGGCCTCAAACGAAGAAGGCCGGCCCCACAGGGCCGGCCCTTCGTCATGCTCCGTACCGAGTGCCAACCCCTAGAAGTCGTAGAACGCCGCCGGGTTGGTCACCATGATGCGCGTGCGCATGGCCTCGTCGGGCACCCACTGTCCGAACGCCTCCACCGGGTCGGCGTCGTTCGGGTTCACCTCGTACTTGTTCGGGTGCGGCCAGTCCGTGCCCCACATGACGCGATCCGGGTTCGCCTCGATCAGCGCCCGCGCCATCGGCTGGCAATCGTCATAGGGCGGCAGGTCGGTCGCGCTGACGCGGTTGCAGCCCGAGATCTTGATCCAGGTGTTGCCGTCGCGCACCAGCTTGAGCAGCGCCTGGAAGCCCTCGGCCGCGATGCCCGCCGTCGCCGGCTGGTAGGCGAAGTGGCCGATCGACATGGGCGTGGTCATCTTCGCGAAGACGGGCATCAGCGCGACGATGTCCTTGCCCGGGAACAGCCACTCGATGTGCCAGTCGAACGGCTTGATGCGCGCCTCGAGCTCGCCGATCTGGTCGAGTTCCAGCGGCATGCCGCCCTTGTTGTCGATGTTGAGGCGCACGCCGCG
>JAYPUG010000516.1:0-1543 GCA_038133965.1 Rhodospirillaceae bacterium
AGATAGACCCCCTGGACCGAGGGCAGGCCCTGCGCCGCGTTGGCGGGATGCACGGTCACGGTCTTCACCCCGATGTGCCGCGGCGGCTTACCGGTGTTCCAGGCGGGCATCAGCAGGAGTGTCGCCTCGTCCCCGCCGTCCAGCGGCACCTGGTGATGATGGCGTACGGGCACGTTCGCGCCGTCGCGAAAGGCCGTGTGCAGGGCGGGCACGAGACGCACCGGGTCGAGGCGCGCATTCACGGTTTCGGCGTCGATCGTGAGCACGGGTGCGGGTTCAATCGTGCCGGGCGGGTACGGGGAGGCCGGGCTCCACCGGTTCCTGTCCGGCCTCGCGCTCGCGTTCGAGCCGCGCTACCGCGCCTTCGAGTTCGCGGATGCGGGCGCGGCGTTCACGGGCGAGCCGCCGCGTCGGGCCCGCCGACTTCCAGCCGAGCAGCACGCCGACGAGCAGGCCCGCGAGCGCGCCGGCGAACACATAGACGAAGAGCGGCCAGGAAACGATCAGGTCGAAGGGAAACAGGTCCACATCCGCGGGTGTGCGGTTGTGGACCGCGAACACGATCAGGATGATCGCGAGAGGCAAGGTTATCAGCCAGCGCAGGCGGTTCACTTGCGTGCCCTCACATGCGGGGTGGGCGGGCGCGGCGCGGCGCGCCGGTGCGTTCGGGTTTCGATTCTAGCGCAATCGCGCCGGGAATGGATGGTAGAGGTGCGGGGCGCTATTCGTCGCCGTTCAGGCGTTCGCGCAGCTCCTTGCCCGTCTTGAAGTAAGGAACCACCTTGGCAGAGACGTCCACGGCCGCACCCGTGCGCGGATTGCGGCCGACACGCGCGGCGCGCTGCTTGACCGAAAAGGCGCCGAAACCGCGCAGTTCCACCCGGTCGCCGCGGGCCAGCGCAGCAGTGATTTCCTCGAGGATCGTTGCCACGATCCGCTCGGCATCGCGTTGCAGCAGATGCGGATTCTGCTCCGCCAGACGCTGTATCAGCTCCGACTTCGTCATCGTTACCCCCCGGGATTCGCCGATCCCGTCAATGCGCCTTCCCCCGAAGGCGCCGCCCGGGCCGATCCGGCCTCAGCGCGCGGCAGGTTGCCAAAGCGAAACGAGGCCGTCAAGAGTTAGTGCGTTGGAAAACAACGATTTTCCAGATAGGCCCGAGAGCCGTTCGAGCAGCGATTCCGCGCCGGTTTCGGCCTCGACCTCTTCGACGCGCAATCCGGGCGGCACGTCGTGCGTCTCGACCATCCAGTCAATGGCGGCGGCCTCGTCCCCGATGGCGTCGATCAGGCCGTTGGCGACGGCCTGGCGGCCGGAAAACACCCGCCCGTCGGCCAGCGCGCGAACGGCCCCGGAATCCAGCGGCCGGCGTGCTTCGACAATGCCGACGAAGAACTCGTAGAGATCGAGAACGACGGCCTGTGTCGCAGCCCGCGCCTCGTCGGTGAGCGGTTCCACGGGCGAGGGCGTACCCTTGAGCTCCGAGGACTTGATGGTGACGGGCTCGATCCCGATCCGCTCGAGCAGCGTATTGACGTTGGC
>JAYPUG010000517.1:0-484 GCA_038133965.1 Rhodospirillaceae bacterium
ATGCTGCTCCAGGTAGCGGGCGATGGAAAGGGACGCTTCGGACTGGTGCGCGACCCTGAGCGACAGGGTTTCCAGAGACTTGGCCATCACCCACGCGTTGAACGGGCTCATCGAAGGCCCGGTATGTCGATAGAACGGGATGAAATGCTCGTTCATGAAGTCTTCGCTCGCCAGCACCGCACCGCCCAGGCAGCGGCCGTGTCCGTCGATATGCTTGGTCGCGGAATAGACGACGATATCCGCGCCCAGTTCGAACGGCTTCTGGTACAGCGGCGTCGCGAACACGTTGTCCACGACCATCCGCGCGCCCGCTGCATGCGCCATCTCGGCCACGGCCGGAATGTCCACCAGGTCTAGCATCGGGTTCGATGGACTTTCGAGGAACACGGCGCGTGCCGGCTTGGCGAGCGCCGCCTCCCACTCGTCCAGGTTTGTGCCATCCACGAACTCGGTCTCGATGCCCCAGCGCGGCAGAATCTGATCG
>JAYPUG010000517.1:494-1540 GCA_038133965.1 Rhodospirillaceae bacterium
AGTCGAGGGGATCTTCCTTGCCGTCGACCACATCGACACGCTCGCCGGCGCGCACCTGGCAGGCAAGCGATGAGAATACGGCCGCCATCCCGGTCGCTGTCGCCCGGCACATCTCGGCCCCCTCTAGGGTCGCGAGGCGATCCTCGAACACCGAGACCGTCGGGTTTCCGTAGCGGCTGTAGATGTAGGAATCGTTCTCGCCCTTGAAGGCAGCCTCGGCCTGGGCCGCCGTCTCGAACACGAAACCCGAGTTCAGATAGAGCGCCTCGCTCGTCTCGCGGAACTGCGATCGCGCAAGACCCGCACGAACCAGGTTCGTTTGCGGCCGGCGCGGTTTTCCTGAATCGCTCATTGCGATCCTCCTTTGGTCGAGCCCGATGAAGGTCCCGGCAAGTCTCCGGGCAGGCAAACCGCCTGTCCGACGATCCGCTGCCCGTCCTCGACGACCATCACCGGGTCGCCGTAGAGCACATAGCCGTCGTCCAACGCGTCACTGACACGCGCGCAGAAGGCGGCGTCATCGGGTCCGGTGAGGAAGCGGTATCGTTTTCTGCTCGGTTCGGTCATGGCCAGGCCCCGAAAGCTGGATCGAGGCGAAGGGGTATATTCGTTCACGCCCGCCAAATCCAGATTTCTGCGCACTCCACACTCGGTGTTAAAAGACCTGTTCCCCAAGCCGGTCACCCCGACATGACGTTACTCTGGATCCCCCTGACCATCGCCGCCGCGTTCCTGCAGAACGTGCGATCGGCCCTGCAGAAGCACCTGAAGGAAACCCTCGGGACGACCGGTGCCACCTTTGTCCGGTTCGGATACGGGTTCCCGTTCGCCATCCTCTATCTGCTGGGTCTCGTGCACATCTTCGGGTTCGACATGCCGCGCCCGGGGGCCGAGTTCTTCAGCTTCGCCGTCGTCGGAGGCCTGGCACAAATCGCCGGCACCGCTTTCCTGGTCTCGCTGTTCGATGCGCGCAACTTCGCCGTGGGCACCACCTACTCCAAGACCGAAACCGTGCAAGCTGCAATCTTCGCGATCGTGTTCCTCGG
>JAYPUG010000518.1:0-891 GCA_038133965.1 Rhodospirillaceae bacterium
CCGTGAAAACAGGCAGGGCATCGGCAATGTCGTGACCTGGTATGAACGCCAGTCTGAACCGGCCTGACTGGACGCTCAACTTCCGTGCGGGATGGCCGCTCAGCCGACTGCGCCCGGCTGGTCGCCTGTTTGAGGCGTCGCGAAGGTGCGGTCGCGCGCCATTCGTTTGCCAAGAATATTCGGCAAAGTGCCTTGCGGATCCGCGCCTGCGCCAACATGCGCTAGACCGCGTCGCCAGGCGCAGCAACGGGTTCGCGTGGTGCGATCAAGGCCATGCAATCGGCGCTGGCCAGGTCGTGCGTTCTGTGCGCGGCCGCGATGCGTTCGCGCATCCGGCTGACATCCTGCGCGATTCGGTGCCATTCGTCGTTCGCAGGGTCGTGATGTACGTTTGACGGATGTTCGGGGAACATTCGGGCCGTGGAATTGTTGGTGTCCGTACCGTGGTAGGATCGCAGCGGGAATCTCAAGGATTGGCTGAACCTGCGATGCGGTGGCACCGGGCCGCGGAGATGGACGGAATGGGACCGATGAGAATGTTTTTCCTTCTTCTGGCCGGCGCGTTTGTCGCGGGCGTGGCCGGCGTTCAGGCGGACGAAAGGGTTCTGGTGTCCGCCGGCGATGTCGATAGTTCGGCCGGCACTGTCACCCTGCCGCTCCATCGGGGCCGGATGGCGAGCGGTGAGAGCGTCTGGTACGTCCTCCTCGACACGAGCGATCGGGGCAGCGCGGAGCGGCTGGGCATCAACTGGTCGTCCAAGCTGGCCAACGCCGTGGTGGGGCGCGCGGTCCGCGACGCGGAAATCTCGCCGGACGGCGAGCTCGTGTTCGATTCCGGCGCCGTGGATTTCCTGCCGGAACGTGTCGTCGAGCCCGGTGACGGTCCGGCAT
>JAYPUG010000518.1:901-1539 GCA_038133965.1 Rhodospirillaceae bacterium
GGTTCCATCGGCGACGACGACTATTCGCCTCTGGTGCGGGTCGTGAATGGCGGGGGGCACGTCTTCAATGCACCTGTGATCGCCTACGACGTTGCGGCAGAGACGCTCGACCGGTTTTGCGGTGGCGGTCCCGATCACGCACTCGTGCACGACAAGGTTGCGCGCATCTGTCCGCGCGACGGTACGGTCACCCTGGCGCTGACCAGCGGTTTTGCCGACGGAGACCCGCTTCTCTACATCTCGACGGATTCAAACGTTGCGCTGGTTGCCGCACTCGAGGGCGCCACGCATGCGCCACGCCTGTCCGACGTGCCGGCCGATGCCGGCGATGCGCCGTGGAGCGCGATCGAACCGATTTACGTGGTCGTAAACGGTGAAGCGGGTGCCGGGGCGTCGGCGCGCCAGGGGCTCGAAAGTGCGCTTGCCGACGGTTTGTCACCGCTGAATGTCACGGGCGACGTCCCGACGCGTGGCAGCGATTACAGCCCGCTGTGGGCGTCCCACCCTGTTGTCTGGGCGGACGCCGCAGCTGCCCGTCGCACGCGGATCACGAGCGAGACTGCCGTGCGCGCGCTCGCAGCGGCCGGGCTCGTTCACGGGCCGGGCGGTGGGGCGATCGGCGCAGACGGCATTGTGGT
>JAYPUG010000519.1:0-1521 GCA_038133965.1 Rhodospirillaceae bacterium
GTCGATGATCGAGGCGATTGCTCCCCGCCTCGCGGCGTGGGCCGGCGACGAACGCATCGATGCCGTCGTCATACAAGGCGCCGGCGACCGCGCCTTTTGCGCCGGGGGGGACATTCGCGATCTCTATGAGGGGCGGGGTACAGACTTCGGACCCCGCTATTACGCTCAGGAGTATCTGCTGAATGTCGCGATACACACCTATCCGAAGCCCTATGTCGCGATCATGGACGGCGTGACTATGGGGGGCGGCGCCGGGATGTCGGTGCACGGCTCTCACCGGATCGTCACGGAGCGAACGCTGTTTGCCATGCCCGAGACCGGTATCGGCCTGTTTCCCGATATCGGGGCGAGCTGGTTTCTCGCCTGTTGTCCGGGCGAGGTCGGTATGTACCTGGCGCTGACGGGATATCGGATGCGCGCGGCGGACTGCCTGTATGCCGGGATCGCCGATTTCCATCTTTCATCCGATGAGGGCGAAGCATTCGTCGACAGCCTGTGCGGGATCGAGCGGGTCGACCGGGAGACGATCGACGCGCTGCTGCGCGAACGCAGCGGGACAGCGGACGGCGCACCGCTTGCCGAGCACCGTGCGGCGATCGACCGCTGTTTCTCGGCCGACAGTGTCGAGGAGATCATCGCGAGACTGGAAGCAGAGGACAGCGAATGGGCAAGCGAACAAGTGCAGACCCTTGCGCGCATGTCGCCGACGAGCCTGAAGGTCACCTTTCGCCAGCTTCGCGAGGGCGCACACATCGAGAGCATCGCCGACGTCATGCGGATGGAGTACCGGATTGCCGACCGCTGCTTCCGCGGACATGATCTGTTCGAGGGCATCCGCGCCGTCGTGATCGACAAGGACGGTGCGCCGTCCTGGAATCCGGCGGAGCTGCCGGATGTGAGCGCCGATGACGTGGCCGAGTATTTTCAGCCCGTGTCCGGCGAACCGGATTTCGGCGCGGCGCAGTACGAATAGTCACAGAACGGACAGGGGAGAAGACCATGGCGAAGATCGGTTTCATCGGGCTCGGCAACATGGGCGGACCGATGGTCGCGAACCTCATCGGCGCAGGCCACGAGGTTGCGGCATTCGATATCGCGGAGGCGGCGGTCGCGCGTGCCGTGGCCAACGGTGCGCGTGCGGCGTCCGGCGCGGCCGATGCCGCCACGGGTGCGGAAATCGTGATCACCATGCTTCCCGCCGGTGCGCATGTGCGTTCGGTCTATGTCGAGGATGACGGTGTTTTCGATGTGCTGGAGGCGGGGGCGCTGGTGATCGACAGCTCGACCATCGATGTCACCACCGCGCGCGAGATGATCGCGGAAGCGGACAAGCGCGGCCTCGAGATGATCGATGCACCGGTGTCTGGCGGCGTGGGTGGCGCCGAGGCGGGAACACTGACCTTCATGTGCGGCGGCACCGCGGACGCCTTCGCACGGGCGCGGCCGGTCCTCGAGGCGATGGGGAGAAACATCTTCCACGCAGGCGATGCCGGCGCGGGCCAGGGGGCCAAGGTGTGCAAC
>JAYPUG010000520.1:0-1515 GCA_038133965.1 Rhodospirillaceae bacterium
TGACGTCCGGGCGGATAGATCACATGGACCGAAGGTTCGGGCTGAGAATAGTCGGCCAGTACTTCCTCCAGCCGCCCCGTGCCCAAATCCGGGCCGACCATCCAGGTCGGCAGGTTGACCACGCCGAACCCCTCGAGCGCCGCCTCAAGCAACGCCTCGCCGTTGTTCGAGGCGAGATTGCCGTTCGCCTGAACTGTGTGCTCCTTGCCCCTGGCGTCGGTCATGCGCCAGGTGTTGCCGCTCGACAGGTAGGAATAGGCGAGACAGTTGTGCCGGCGCAGGTCCTCGGGCTTGTTCGGACGTCCGTGCCTGTCCCAGTAACCCGGGGTCGCCGCCACGACCCGGCGCGCCTCGGCCAGCTTTCGCGCAATGAGGCTCGAATCCTTGAGCTCGCCCACGCGGATCAGCATGTCGGCCCCCTCCGCGATCGGATCGACGAACTGGTCGGACATCGACAGATCCATCGTCACTTCGGGGTAGCGCTCCAGGAACGCGCCGATCAGCGGCACGATGTGCCGGCGCCCGAACACGACGGGCATATTGACCCGCAGCGCACCGCGCGGTTCGGCATTGAGCTCAGAGACCGCCGCTTCCGCCTCCTCGATGTCCGCAAGAATGCGCTGGCAGCGCTCATAGTAGGCGCGTCCCTCCTCGGTCGGTGCGAGCTGCCGCGTCGTGCGGTTGAACAGGCGTGCGCCCAGCCGGTCCTCGAGCCGGGAGATCTGTTTCGACACCGCCGATGGCGTCAGGTTCATCGAGCGCGCGGTCGCCGAGAAGCTTCCGGACTCGACCGCCTTCACGAACAGTTCCATAGATGTCAGCGTGTCCATGGGACGATTCCGATATGTTCCGTGTGGTCACAATTTTTGTATTTTCTTTTACATATGATCACAAGCGGGATCGGCAACGGCGCGCCGCAACTTTTCACGGCCGTGCCGGCCGATGCCGCGATGCCACACCCGTGAGCAAACATGAAACCGCTGCCTCCCGTCATCGTCGTCCACGGCCTCGCACAAGCCCGTGCCGCGCTCACGGCCGCGAAGGCGACAGACCGGCCCGTCATCGTGGCGAGCGCAGCCGGTGCGGCGCGTGCGGCCGGCCCGGGCTGGTGGCGCGAACTGGTCGAGCAGGCGTCGGCCAACGTTCCCGGTGCAAACGCAACATGGGTCCTCGACTGCGCGGACGAGCCGGGCAGCGCCCTCGCCGCGCTGCGCGAGGGTGTGCGCTGCGTCGCGCTCGAATGCCCCGAACCTGCGCTCGGCCGGGTGCGCGAGATCGCCGCGAAACACGGCGGCCAACTGGTCGCGATCACGCGTTCGGGCGCGCTCGACCTGGCGCTGTCCGAAGACCCCGACGCCGACTGCGCCGCGTTCCTTTCGTGACGGGCCTCGCCGCACGCCCCCGGCGTTGCAAAACCCGCCGCCCTTCGCTAATTCACATCGGGTAATCCGGTCGAACCGCAGCCTGGCCCGCGCGGCAGAACGACCTCTCGCGAATACGGGAAGACATGAAATG
>JAYPUG010000521.1:0-1507 GCA_038133965.1 Rhodospirillaceae bacterium
CGCGGGATGATCGACCTGATCACCGAGCGCACGAACCTGTCGCGCGAGGACGCCTACTCGCTGATCAGCCTGATCGGCGACGTGCGCATTTCCCAGCTCGTCAACGTCAACAAGGGCTGCCACGTGATGATGCCCAAGGCGGCGCTGCACGGCGAGGCCGAGGCGGCAGGAAAGCGGCTCTAGGCAGGCTCGCCCCGGAAATAAGCACCATGCAATACGTCGAGAAGGACGGCATCCGTGCCCCGGCCCTCGGGCTGGGCACCTACCCCATGCGCGGCGCGGACTGCACCAATGCGGTCCTCTGGGCGTTCGAGGCCGGCTACCGCCACATCGACACGGCCCAGCTCTATGGCAACGAGGCGGATGTGGGCCGCGCGCTGGCCGCGTGCGGCCTGCCGCGTGACGAGATCTTCGTGACCACCAAGTGCGGTGTGTTCGACGCGACGCCCGAGGCGGTGCTGGCGGAGCTCGACGACAGCCTGGAAAGCCTGCAGACCGACTACGTGGACCTCTGGATGTTCCACTGGCCGAACCGTGACACCCCGCTGGACGAAACCCTCGCGGCGCTGGCCGAGGGACGCGCGGCCGGCAAGGCGCGCGCGCTCGGAGTCGGCAACTTCACCGCACCCCTGATGCGCGCGGCGGTCGAGACGTGCGGCGCGGACCTGTTCACCAACCAGTTCGAGAGCCACCCGATGCTGCGCCAGCCCCGGCTGGAGGCCGCGACCCGTGCGCTTGGCGTGACGGTGACGGCGCACTCGCCGCTCGGGCGGGGGAAGGTTCCGGGCAACGATGTCCTCGAAGGCATCGGGCGCAAGTACGGGAAATCCGCGGTGCAGGTCGCGATCCGCTGGCAGCTGGACAAGCCCGATACGCTGCTGGTCCCGAAATCGACGCGCCGCGACGGCATCGTCCAGAACATCGAGGTGTTCGACTTCACGCTGGACGATGACGACCGCGCGGCGATCGAGACGCTTCCGAACGGGCTGCGCGGCTCCGATCCGTCCTTCGCGCCCGACTGGGACCCGATCTGAGGAGGACACGAGCATGGCCGGACAGGGAATGGAACGCCTGAAGGACAGGGTGGCGCTGGTCACCGGTGCGGGCGCCATCGGGCCCGGCTGGGGCAACGGCAAGGCGACGGCGGTCGCGTTTGCGCGCGAGGGCGCGAAGGTCTTCTGCACCGACATCAATCCCGACGCGGCCAGTGAAACGGCCGAGATCATCCGAGCCGAAGGCGGCACGGCCGAGGTGATGCAGGTGGACGTCACGCAGACCGCTCAGGTCGAGGCGATGGTCAGCGCCTGCCACGAGGCATGGGGCCGGATCGACGTGCTGCACAACAATGTGGGCATCGTCGCGCCGGGCGGCGCGGTGGAGCAGACCGAGGAGGATTGGGACCGGGTCGTCGCGGTGAACCTCAAATCCATGTTCCTCACCTGCAAGAACGTGATCCCGATCATGCAGGAACAGGGCGGCGGCGCGATCATCAACCTCTCGTCGATCT
>JAYPUG010000522.1:0-277 GCA_038133965.1 Rhodospirillaceae bacterium
GCAGGCCAGCGAGTAGCGGTCGGCGCGGGCCGGCGGTACGACGCGGTGCGGCGTTGCGCGGAAGCGGTCGTTCGTCCAGCGCTGCAGAAACTGACCCATGTTGACGATCAGGCCGTCGGCGGGCAGTTCCGGCCAGAACCAGGTCTCGCCGTCCGCGTCGAGGATCTGCAGGCCCTCTTCGTCGGCGGGCGGCAGGAACGTCATGAAGCCGGTGTCGATATGACCGTTCAGGCCCATTTCTCCTTCTTCCATGTCCGGCTTTGGCGGGTACTTGGCC
>JAYPUG010000522.1:287-1501 GCA_038133965.1 Rhodospirillaceae bacterium
TCGAAGAAATCGGCGTCGAGTTCCAGCGCGCGCGCCCAGACGGGCAACAGCGATTTCCCGAGTGCCGTGATCGTCGCCATGTATTTCTCGGCCGCCGCCCGGAAGCCGGGCAGGGCATCCTCGGGCAACCACGGCATCAGGCCGTAGAACTGCTTGCCCGCGACGACATTGGGATCGTCGGCTGGATAGTCCGAGGCGGCGACAAGGCACTCGACCGTGTCGGGCTTCTTGCTGTCGTGGAAGGCCGAATGGGTGGTGATTCCGCGCCGCGACGGGATGTAGCCTTTCTGGTCTCTCGTGACCGGGATCGAGTTCTTCACGTCCTCGGGCAGGTCGTGGAAGCGTTTCGCCTCGTTCGTCATGCGGCGGGTCAATTCGCCCGGAACGCCGTGGTTCACGATGGCCAGGAAACCGAGACCTTCCCAGACCGCGCGCCACTCTGCCGCAAGCGCCTCGATCGCATCGCGATCGCCGGTCAGCGCCGGACCGACATCGAGGACGGGCAGGGGTTTGCGCGGCAGGGCGCGGGCCCGGCGGCCGAACTCGGATTCGGGGACTTCGTGGGCGAGGGACATGGCGGCGCTCCCGTTCGTCGTCCGTTGCATCGTCAGTCGCCGGAACTATACGGCGGACGGCTTCCGCGATACCAGCGCGGGGTCAGCCCACGCCATAGAAGACCGGCCCTGCAATGAAGCGGATGAAGCTCACCACGAGTAGCATCAAGTAGATCGGCGATATGAGGCCGATCACCGCGGGAACGAACATGCGCAGGAAGCTGCTCCGGAACCGTGTGTGGTCGTTCTTGCGATAGCCGCACAGCACCACCGGATAGGTCAGGAACACGACGATCAGAAGCCCGAGGTTCAGCAGGACGCTCGTCACGATGCCTGCACCTTCGCCGATCGCCGGATCGGTTTCGACGACCCACAGGACCGCGCCGACGGCGAAGACCCAGAACCCCACGGCGTAGGCGATCATGGAGGTCCGGAACCCGTGGTTTCCCAGGTAGAGCTCGATGACAAAGCGCCAGCCGGCGATGAAACGGTTCATGCGTCGGACAGCTCGCACCACACAGGCGTGTGATCCGAGGCCTTCTGCTTGCCGCGCGGGCCCTTGTCGATTTCGCACGCGACCAGCCGGTCGGCGGCCTGGGGCGAGAGCAGCAGATGGTCGATGCGGATGCCGTTGTCCTTCTGCCAGGCGCCGCCCTGATA